>CAYGTA010000268.1:0-6793 GCA_964352605.1 uncultured bacterium
CTTGACAATCAGGGTCTATATCACCTGAATCATTACGATTAAAGCTATTGCCCTCACCTAAAATCAGGGTTGGGCTACCCACTACATTTGATTGTTCATCACAGGCAATGGCGTAGCGAGCATTATCAGCAATGATGCTGTTACTCACTTTAACGGTTGACTGATACCTTAAGCGAATAGCTGCAAAAGGATTCGATAAGCCATCCGTATTACCGCTATGGTAAATCTCTACATAATTAAACTCGTTTGTATCCCAGTCACTATCCCAAAAGGTAATACCTTCCCAGTAACCTGCTTCTGCTTTTCTTCCTCTAAAAACGACCCGCTGCTCTGCTGTTCCTAAAGCACGAAGTTCACCATTACCATGCATCGTAAGCCACGCACCTTCATCAAACACAAGCTCAACCCCAGGCTCGAGTATGACAATGCCGCCATCTATATTTAGGTACCCCCCAATGTAATAAGGTGCATTAAGTTTTTTCCAATTTCTTGTCTTGCCATCTTCTAAATCTCCGCTATAAAGCTGAACGTAGGGTCTACCATTGGGTGCGCCTTCTCCGTAATAGTCACTAGCTGCATCTAAAGCAGTAACATAGTTTGCATCTGTTAGAACGCCTGCATAGACATTGTTATAAAAGCGATTATTTTCGAACTTTGTTATCAAGACGTTACTACGAATATTTAGCCCATGAACGTAACTGTTAGAAATTGAGGAATTTGTGAATGACACAGTCACATCATCTAAAATAAGTGCGCCTTCAGGGCACCAGAGGCTAGAACAGGTCTGCCCTGCATCTTTTAAGTCAAAATAAGCAAAGTTACTCTCGCGACCTTCAGCAAAACGAATACCATCCCAGTAGCCTGAAACGTGATTTAGACCCTCCATAACTATACGTGCATCTGCTCTCCCAACGGCCTCTATTTGCCCACCATCTACCCATAAAATAGCGTCTTGCTTAGCAACAATTCGCACACCCGGCTCAATCACAAGCGTTGAACTAACTTCTACAAAACCCTCTAACAAATAATCACAGCTTGCTGCGGTATTAATTAATTTGCTTGGCACAGTAATATTTTTTGTTAACACATAAGTGCAAGCATTCGGGTCAACAGGCAGCGAAGGGTCCGTTGGTCCCGTTGGTGCATTAGGATCGGTTGGCAATGGAGTATTAGGTCCAGAACCAGCTGATGAACAGGCGGCTAAAACCACCACCATTAAGAAAAGCGTAATTCTTTTAAACATTCCATTCTCCCTTAATTAAGCGCCGCAATTCTATTAACGAAGCCCTTCTTTCGCATAACTCTCAATATGCTCTTCTAAGGCCTGCCAAGTTAAAAACTCGAGCTTTTTTCCTGTGCGTAAATCATGAAGCTGAAAACGCAGCGTTTGGTCTTGCCGTTCAACTTTAAGCACAAATGCTCCGCATGCAATAGCTTGATTTAGTGGCACGCGACTTAGCTTAACCCTAGGCCGTTTCAAAGCCGTTTCATTCGGTCTATAGTTACAAAAAAAAGCTAGCTGTGAGCCAAAGTCATCACATTTCCGAAAGTCGTTAAATTTACAAAAATATTTCTAAGGAGCAGGCCTAACTTTGCCTTAGCAATTAAAACACAAGGAATCTAGAAGCGTTCTAAAGCTAAAGCTTCATCAAACATTTTTTGTAAATAAACCGGAAGATTCTCTAAACCCTCTAAAATAGCCCGAACCTGCTCAACTTGCTCATCTGAACCAAACTTCAAGCTTGCTATAGCCAAAACAGCTCGAGCTTCTTTATGATCACTTGAAGCAATAAGCTCGAGTCCTTTGTCAAGTTGCCTGTGAGCCTTTTTGTTATTGTTTTGCTGAGCATAAATTTCTGCTACTAAGGCGTGCGTGTGACTACGAATATTTAATGAGCTGTCGCCGTTTAAAACAAGTTCGCATTGCTCTAGAGCATCTGCAACGCGTTGCTGTTCAAAATAAGCAAGGGCTAGATGATAACGCAGCGGAAAGCTAACATCAAATTCCCCTAAACTAAGTGCGTCTTCACCTAAGCTTAAACCCTCCTGAATGCGACCCAAATCGTAAAGTGTCGCCATAATGTCACTGGCTATTTGAACTTGGCTACGAACAAAATTTAACTCTTTACTAATCTCATAAGAATCTTGGTAGCAGCTTAATGCCTCTTCAAAACGACCCACACTTGTATAAATAAGGGCAAGCACACTCAACCAATTCACCGTGCCAAAATCGTTTGGCTCGAGTCTTTTATCTGCCATAATGCGTTCACTTAAAGCCAAAGCAGAGTCAAATTTACCTTGATAATAATCAAGGTAAACTCGAGCTTGATAGACGTCTCTTTGAATGCCTTTTTCATTAAAGTCAATAATGTGTTTCTCGGCTGCCTCTAAACTTTCTTCAGCTTTGCTTATTTCACCTTTTATAAATAGTCCTGTGGTTTTTTGAAGGAGTGCGAAGGTTCTAGCGTAGGTATCTTGACTGTTTTTAAGCACATTGTCTATGAGTTCTTCTTTTTCTTTGATACGGTTGAGTTTATGGTAGCTTCCTGCTAAGCGGGCTTGCGCTCGGTAAAAGGCTGCTGTTTTAAGGTCTAAACTAACAATGCGTTCAAATAAAGCGGTGGCTTCTGCTTCAAAGTTGCCTTCAGTAAAGCGTTGTGCAGCAACGTTAAACCACAGCTCGGCTGCTTTGGCTAAGTCGCCTGCTTGATAGTAGTGTTCTGCTCGAATAAGCTTATCAATGCTCGAGTCTAGAGCTTCTGCAATTTGCTTATGTATAAGCTTGCGTTTGCCGTTGCTTAAACTAGCAACGAGCGCTTGTCTTAGCAAATCATGACTAAAGCGTTCATTGCTCAAAAGACCTTGAACTTCTAACTCGCTCATAATATCTGTTACAGCCCAGAGCGATAACCCTGATAAGTTAGCGAGCAACTCAGCATTTATGTCTTCTGCCAGCACAGCAGCAACTTCAAGCACTCGTTTGGCTTCTTCTGACAAACCTTTAAGTCGCCTATCTATAAGCGCTTTTATACCATCAGGAATGGCTAGTTCACGGTAAGCTTGCGTAACCGCATCAAGTGAGCTGTACCAGCCTGAAGCGCCTTCTTTTAACACATCTGCCTCAAAAAGAGCACGCAGCATTTCGAGTAAGAAAAACGGATTGCCGCCCGTCTTAAGCGCCAACCATTCAGAAAATGCCTTAGCACTCGTTTTATCTGAAGATAAACTCAACACTAAATGACTAACTTCATCTTGCTGCAAAGGTTTAAGCTCGAGTTCTTTAAAGTTGCTTAGTTGCCTTAAGCTATCAATTTTGTTTTTTAAGGCTTGCGTGTATTCGTTTAGGCGAATGCTGGCCATTATTTTTTGGCTTTGCCTGTGCGCCATAAACATGAAGACTTCTTGGCTTGCTGGGTCTGCCCATTGCAGGTCATCAAACATGAGGGCTCTCCCTTGGCTTTCTAAAGCTAGTGCAATGGCTTCAAGTAGTCTGGCTTTTGCTAACTCCTCGTCTTCACTCTCTTGACTTGCAGCATCAAGGTTAGGTAGTAATCTTGCTAAGTCCTTTTTATAGGCACCCAATGAACTTAGCTCGAGTGTTTTTAGAACCTCAATAATAGGCAAGTAAGGCACATGCTGCAGGCCTTCACGGCAGCTTAAAACAACAGCATCTGGCTGCCATTCAGTTAATAATCGAGTTTTGCCTATACCTGCTTCACCAACAATAATAGCTACAGAGGCGTCAGCAAGAACATTTAGTTCTTTGGCACGACCAATCATTTCTGGTGGGCGCAACAAAGTCACAGGTAAGTCTGCCTTTTTAAAGACCCTAGCTTCGCTAAGTTTTGCTGAGCGCTCAATCGTTTCAACCAATGCACACGTTTTGGCTAAAGGCTCGAGTGCTAAGTCTTGTTTTAGTAATGCTTTAAATCGTTTGTAGGCAGTTAAGGCTTGCTCACCTTTAGCAGCCAGATACGCACTGCGCAAGTAAGCCTGCATGACGTCTTCAGCTAAAGGGTCTTGCGCTAAAACCTTTGCAAGCAAACTGCTTTGCTTTTCATAGTCAGCTGCGAACTCGAGTTGTCTTGCGTAATTCAGAGCTGCTTCTTGCCATGCATTAGCAAAGGCTGCACGTTCTACTTCTAGCCAAGCTTCAAAGCTTGCTAAACCTAAACTGGGTACATCTGCCAGAAACTCACCTTTGTAAAGCTCAATTGCTTTTTGCCAATTTGCTTTTCCTAAAGCGTCACGAAAATCAGCAACATCTGTTTTCAGCTCAAACCTTAGGCGCTTGCCTTCTTGCTCTAAACTTGCTGCCCAATCAAACTTGCGGGCTCTGGTAAGTAAAAGCCTTAAATTGTGACGTGCTGTTTTTAAGTCAGCATCGGGTCTAAAGAAAACAGCAAGTTCATCTCGCGAGACCCAATCTGCACGGCAGGCTAGGTAAATAAGTAAATAACTTGGTTTGGTAAACGTTAGGCTTTGCTCAACCGTTTCTTTACGAAGCTTAGGGTAAGAAAAAAGCTCGAGCGCTATCATGAATAGACAGGGTATCAATAACTAGAGATTTGAATCGTGATGAGCTAGGTATTTTGTTAACTCATCTGGGCTAAAATAATAGCCATAGCTCGTTTTTGCTTGTAGTGATGCAGCTACAGTAAAAAATTACGACTTGCTTTGGCTTTCCTATTGAGTTTTTGATGATGCGAGTGAATCGTTCTTTTATTGCTTTTGTTCTTTTTTTAGCTTTACTGTTAGGTCTATGGTTTGTGCTAACAAGACAGCAAACACCCACCACAGTTAGATCTAGACCCAACATCAACGCTACAAATTCTGTTTTAATTCTTTATGGTGACGCAACCCCCCAAAGCGAACTAAGGCGCTCACCTCAATTCTATCTAGGTGACTGGCAGACCTTTCCGTACAAAGATGCAGGTCTCATATATGCCACTCTACTTCAAAATTTACTTGGACACTTTGAAGGACTCGAGTTAGAAATAAAAGCCATTTCTGACTACAAGGCCAATGATGCCTTTCAGACTGTACGAACATTTTATATTGGTTCAAGTCAAAATGAACCCTTACCTGCTGCTTTTTTAAAAGATGTGTTAGCACTTGCGCCGGTAACATGGATAGGCTTTAACAGTGAGCAGCTTAATGCTGAAGCTGCCTTTAAACGTTTAGGCATGGCTTACGCTACGCATTTTGCTGATTACGAAGCACCCTTTGTTAGTTTTTCAAACATTAGTTACAAAGGCTTTAGTTTTGAAAAAAATGCAAATCCTATGGATTTAGTAGGCGTTAGTGTAAATGATGAACTAGACCCAGTAGTTCATGCATGGGCGTACACCCCTCAGGGTGAAAGAAGTCCTTATGCACTTCAAAAAGATGCCTTTTGGTTTATTGCCGATATTCCTTTTACCTACCCCCATGAACAAGACAGATACTTAGTCTTTGCCGACCTGCTAAGTGACATGCTAGGCGTTAAAGAAAGCTGCGCCCCGAAAGCCCTCTTAAGAGTAGAAGATGTAAGACCTACCGATTCAATAGCAGATTTAAGTCGCGTTTTTGATGTACTGATAGAAGAAGAAGTCTATTTCTCGATGGCCACTATCCCCTTTTACGCTAACGAAAACACAGGTGAATACATTAGCTGGGCAGACAAATCAGAAACACTCGAGCTTTTACAAACCATGCAGTCCTCAGGCTGGGGCTTTGTGTTTCAGCATGGCACAACACACCATACACCCGACATGCTTAACCCTGTAGGTATTTCGGGTGCAGATTGGGAATTTTGGGATGCTAATAGCTTTTCGGCATTAACCAATATGAATCCGCAAGACGCACTCGAGCGTGTCCTTACAGGTAAACAAGCTCTGTATGATAATGCTTTGAATCCGGTTGGTTTTATTACTCCGCACTATGCAGCACCTAGTTCTTTCTTAAGTCGCTTTTCTGAAGCGCATCAGGTCTTTTTTGAACGTCGATTTGTAGCCTCTGGATTGTTGCGAGCAAGCCAATTTTTCCCTTACCCAAGCTTTGATTCACATGGTGTCTTTATGCTACCTGAAAATGCCAATTATCTTTCAGAAGCAAACAGCTTTGAAACTATGATTGAAACAGCCAAAGCCAATCGTGTTTTATCTTGCCCGTGGTTAGGGGTATTTATGCACCCTTATATTTTTAACCCTAGTTACCAAGGTAGCGACAACCATAGCCCTGAAGCGTTAAGAGACTTTATAAGAAACACTCGAGCTTTGGGCTATGAGTTTGTACGACCAACTGAGGTTAATCGTTCTGTCTTTTCGAAGCTTAAGTAAGCACCTTAGTACTTGTCTTTCGATTAATATTTAGCCTATTCAGCATGATGCATGCAAATTCTAGCAGCATTAAAATAAATCCACTTCATTTTGGTGTAACCTTTGCTAGAAATGTAAAAGCTATTGAGCAAATAAAGAATGATTCTTTTCTTGAAGCAAGTACAGCATGAATTCCTCACCAGATTTGATTTATATAGCCTTTCGGCATTTAAAACGCTTGCAGTGTTTTAAATGCCGAACTAGGTGAGTGAAAACGGATGGACTAAGTCGATGTAGTATTTAACCTGAAAACTACTATATTTCGATATCTTCATCAACACAACTTTTTTCAAATAAAAAATGTAGGCTTTTTCGTTGCTATGGCCTTTTAAGCAGCGTCTAAAAAGCTTCGAACCGGATAACATCACATTTGCTTGATAGCCTAATCAGATAAACTAAGGTTTAACTTAGCTCTGTTTAAGGAGTCATCCTAG
>CAYGTA010000269.1:0-6751 GCA_964352605.1 uncultured bacterium
CAACCTTCGAGGCTCATAAATAAAAAGTACGAGCATCTATATTAGATGCTCGTAAGTAAGAGTTTGGCTTACTAAAAATTAGCTGGTTAAGTTAGAAAAGAAAACCGTAACGTCATTGCCTTTTTTCGTAAAGATAACTCGAGTGCTTTGTCCATCTTGTTCAAAGGTGATGACTTCTTGGCTTGCACCATCTTTTTCGACTGAGCTGCTAAAGCCTTTTGATAAGAACATGGCGGTGTAACTGTCTATTGCTGTTTTTATACTTGTGTTTTCGTGTGAGACTTCTATACCTGAACCTCTGTCAGTAACTGATATGAAGCTTTGGAGTTGCTCGCTGCTGTAATCATCTCTGATGTCTGCATCTAAGGGTAGAATGTCACCTATCATGACTTCTAGGCTGTTGGTAGTTGGGGTTTCGCTTACAACAACCATGAGCTTACCGTTATCAAAGTTTAGGCTTGTGTAGCCAACATCTGCGGTGTAATAGTCGAACTTAGCGTCGTCTATTTGGACGGGGCTGTAGGCAGATGCGCTGCCTAGGACAAGTGCTGTTATACCAAGAACGGTTAAAATCTTTATGCTTTTCATGTTGTACCTTCCTTGATGACCTTTTAAATTTATTTAGGGATGGGGTCACCGTGAATTAAAGGATAGGCTTAATACATTTAGGTTTCATACGCCAAACGTGTGGTTTTGGTGTAGGTACTTTAGGATGAGTGGGTCTGCCACTAATGAGGCTTGCAATATATATAAAAGTATATATTTTTCTGGCTATGCTTGCTTTCCTCTTAGATTATTTTTTTCTTCCTCTATATTTCAGATAGATACTGTTTGATAGATGAAGCGCTTGCCTATAATCATGGGTATTTACGAACTCTTAGCAGTTCCACGACAAACCTAAGACGTTCGCTTAGTACCTTTCTTTCAATGACCCAAGGCGTTCCGATATCATCTGATTCAAGCGTTACACAATTTGCTGCTTCGCAGATAAATCATGGAAATGCTATTTCAAGCAAAGCTTAGCTAATGTCTGTAGATTGATCAGAAACAATTAACCACGTTCCTTTAAGATAAGCATAAACACTCACAAAACGAGCAGCATAATCAAACGCTTCACCATGATTCACACCCTTGGCTCGCCAACGCCCTGTAAGCACAGCTGTATCTGTAAACAGTTGCACTTTATGCTCATCACTCAAAGCAAACTCCCAATGGCGCTCACCCGAATCAAAGCTAGCCAAAAACGCTGCCTTTGATAACAGCGAAGCATTCGGCTGAACCTGAAAATACCCAGGATGCATAAGACGCTCGAGTGTTTCTAGGTCGCCTTCGACAAAAGCTTGAGTCCAAGTTTGCTCTGTTTTTAGTAGGTCTTGTATAAGTTGCTGTTTACTCACTTTTCACCTCTGAATGAAAAAAGGATGATGTATTGAACATCATCCTAACTTTAAATCGCTAAGCTTTTTACTTAAATTTCAATAAGCATTCTAGCTGGGTTTTCTACGGCATCTTTAATTCGTTTTAAGAAAGTTACTGCGCCTTTACCATCTACAATGCGGTGGTCGTAGCTTAAGGCTAGGTACATCATAGGTCGAATGACCACTTCACCATTTAAAGCGATAGGGCGTTGCTGAATCGTGTGCATGCCCAAAACACCACTTTGTGGCGGATTAATAATGGGGGTACTCATGAGGCTACCAAAAACCCCTCCATTTGAAATAGTGAAGGTACCACCGGTTAATTCATCTGGCGTAAGTCTGCTTTTTTGTGCACGCTGACCAAAATCTGAAATGGTGGTTTCAACTTCTGCAAAGCTTAGTCTTTCTGCATTCCTTATGACCGGTGTTACTAGTCCTTTAGGGGTTGATACTGCCACTGCAATATCTTGGTAATTTTTGTAAATAATATTGGTTTCGCGTATTTCAGCATTGAGTTCTGGTACCAGCTTGAGCGCATCTACTGAAGCTTTTACAAAAAAGCTCATAAAACCTAAGCGTATGCCGTAACGTTTCTCAAAGGCATCTTTATATTCATTACGTAAAGTCATGATTGCTGTCATGTCTACTTCATTAAAAGTTGTTAGCAGAGCAGCGGTTTGTTGAGCTTCTACGAGTCTGCGTGCAATAGTACGGCGCAAGGGGCTCATAGGTACTGCGTCTTCTTGGCGCTCACCTACTGCAACAGTTGCCTTAGGTTGAGGGCTTGAGGCTTTGGCTTCAGGGGCAGCTTCTTGTTTAGCAGGTGCGGCAGCAGCTTTTTCCATATGCTGCTGAACATCTTCTTTTAAGATGCGTCCATCTTTACCTGTACCTGCAATTTGGCCAGCATCAAGCTTATTTTCATCTATCAGGCGTTGGGCAGCAGGCATAATGGCAGCGTCAGTAGAAGGCGCATCTTTACTTTCCTGTGTGACATTACTTGCGGCCTGCTTTGGTTCACTCTTAGCAGCGCCTGCACCTTCAGTAATCTGCGCAATAACTTCGCCAATCGTGGCACTATCGCCTTCATTTTTCAAAATCTTAGTGAGTACACCCGAAACACTTGCAGGTACTTCTAGCGTTGCTTTATCGGTTTCAACTTCAACCAAAGGGTCATCAACATTTACACTGTCACCCTCTTGTTTTAACCATGTGCCAATAAAGACTTCTGTGATCGACTCGCCAACTTGCGGTACTTTTACTTCTTCCATGCATTCATTCCTTAACTTAAACCATTTACGTACTTACAGCTTAACAATAAACTTTAGCTTAGCTTAACGCTCTTTAGACGTTAAAAGCTTTATCCATAAGTCTTGCTTGTTCAATCTTATGGCTATTACCTGAACCTGTCGCAGGGCTTGCTGATTCAGGTCGCGTTATTCCTGTGAAAGGATGCCCTGCAAACTCATGACACCACTCAGCCCTTAAGAAGCGCCAAGCACCCATGTTTTTAGGTTCTTCTTGAACCCAAATAAGAGGCGTATTACGGTCATAAAGACCAAGCGCTTCAGAAAGTTCTTTTTCAGGAATCGGGTAGAGTTGCTCTAAACGAATAATAGCAACTTCATCACGCTTTTCTTCTTGCTCGCGCCTTTCAGCCAAGTCATAATAAACTTTGCCACTACAAAGCAAAATACGCCTAACATTTTTAGGGTCAGCCTTACTGTGCAGCACCTTTTTAAAATGACCTTCAGAAAAATGCTTAAGGTCTGACACTGCCTTAGGATGCCTAAGCAAACTCTTAGGTGACATAACCACCATAGGTTTACGCCACTTACGAACCACCTGACGCCTTAAGGCATGAAAATAATTAGCTGGCGTCGTAAAGTTCATAATCTGCATATTATCTTCAGCACACAAATTCAAGAAACGCTCGAGTCTTGCGCTGCTGTGTTCTGGTCCTGCACCTTCAAAACCGTGGGGCAAGAGCATAACAAGTGCGCATAATCGACGCCATTTGTCTTCTCCACTTGATATGAATTGGTCAAAAATAACTTGGGCTGCGTTGGCAAAGTCTCCAAATTGGGCTTCCCATAGGGTGAGCCCGTCAGGCCAGTCTAAGCTGTAACCGTATTCAAACCCCAGCACACCATTTTCAGATAGGGGGCTGTTGTAGATTTCTACTTTGGCTTGATCTTCACTTAGGTGTTGTAAAGGCACATAAGTAGCGTCTGTCTTGCTGTCATGCAGTACGGCATGCCTATGACTAAAAGTACCGCGTTCTACGTCTTGTCCTGTTAGGCGAATGTGGGTGCCATCGACAGCTAAACTTGCAAACGCTAATGCCTCACCTACGGCCCAATCAATAGGTCTTTCTCCTTTGGCCATTTCGGCGCGTTGAGAGAGTAAGCGAAGTATTTTGCTGTTAGCTTTAAAGTCTTTAGGTAGCTCGGTTTGTTTTAACAGTAAATCACTTAAGAATTGCTGATCAACTTTTGTTTCTGCTTCAGGTACGCTGTTCGTCAAGCCACCTTTATAGCCATCCCAAATACCTTGATAGGCTTGGTAGGTTAGCTTGTAATCTTTTGCTCTGGCTGCCGCTAGTTCTTCTTCTAGGCTCGCCTGACGTGCCTGCTCTAAAGCATCTGCTTCTTCACGCGTGATTTCGTTTAGCTCTAAAAGACGCTCTAAATAACCTTCACGTACACTTTGGCGCTTCTTAATAGCCTCATACATGATGGGTTGCGTAAAGGCTGGCTCATCACTTTCATTATGCCCAAAGCGCCTATATGCATACATGTCAATAACAACGTCACGCTGGAACTTATGTCTAAAATCCATAGCTAGGCTAATGACTTGCGCAACCGCTTCAGGGTCTTCACCGTTTACATGAAAAATGGGACTTTGCAACATTTTGGCTACGTCAGTTGCGTAATCAAAGGAGCGACCTTGCTTAGGCCCTGTTGTAAAGCCAATTTGATTATTCAAAATTACATGAAGCGTGCCACCAATAGTGTAGCCCTCGAGTTCACTCATGTTTAGGGTTTCTTGCACAACGCCTTCACCAATAAAAGCAGCATCTCCATGAATTACAATGCCTAAGCCTTGCCTGCGCTCTTTATCTTTAACACGGTCTTGCTTGGCGCGTACGCGACCCATGACCACTGCATTAACGTACTCAAGATGGCTAGGGTTAAACGAGAGTGACATGTGAATCTTTTTGCCGCCATCCGTTACGGTATCTCTTGAGTAACCTAAGTGATACTTAACATCTCCCCTGCCAATATATTCACTGGCATCAGCATCATCAAATTCTCTAAATATTTGTCTTGGAGGCTTGCCTAAAACATTGGTAAGCACATTTAAACGACCCCTATGCGCCATACCAAAAACAATTTCTTTAACACCCTGCTCACCCGCATATTCAACAGCCAAGTCAAGTAACGGAATGAGACTTTCAGCACCCGTGAGTGAAAAGCTCTTAACGCCAACATATTTCTTTTGAATAAAATCTTCAAAAACAACCGCGTCCGTTAGCTTACTTAAAATACGAAACTGCTGATCACGTGACATGGCAACACGGTTAAGACTTGACTCCATGCGCTCTTGCAGCCAATCACGAACCTCAGCATCATCAATATGCATAAACTGCACACCAATAGTTCTAGAGTACGTTTCACGTAAACGCTCAAAAGCTTCTTTTAGCGTACGACCCGCCATGGTGCCACTTTTAACCACTCGCTGCATATCACTATCACTAAAACCATAGTGAGTAGGCAAAAGCTCTTCAGGTGTTTCATTTTGAACAAAGCCAAGCGGATCAAGCTGCGCAATAACATGACCTCGCGCCCTGTAATTACGAATAAGCATACCGACCTTATACTGTAAATCAGTATCTTCTTCAGATTCACTCAGCACTTTAGAAGGCGGATTAAAAAGGCTCGAGTGTGTAAAGCTTGGTCCTAATGAGCCTCTGGCGGCAAGTCCGTTTTTAGGAATGTCTGCAAAGTAGCTTTTCCAGACTTCAGGTACACTCTCTGGGTCTTTTAGGTACTCGATGTACATATCTTCAGCGAAAGCTAAGCTCGAGCCGTTTAGCGTTAAGTCAGTCATGGTTGTGTGCCCTTAGCTAACTAGGGGCGTCCTTTCTACTGTCCTTGTGTTTTTATTCACACGATAAAAAGGGTTCTTAGCTAAGAACCCTTTAAAGTTACTACTGCAAATGTGAATCTGTTTATAAAAGCCTGTTGGCATAATCTACCTAGTTTTAGCATGTTACGAGCTGCCAAAATGACAATTAGTTTACGGTTTGGGTACTCAACTTAGGTATGAACCTAAACTTTTTCTTAGTTTTTTAGGTTTTACTATTCTTAATGACCCATTACTTGGCATTTTTTGTCTAAAGTAATAAGGTGATTAATTTTGACCAAATTGTTATTAGCCCTGAGGCTTTTGAACGTGCAGCGGCAGCTGACTTAGATTTACTTGCCTTGCGAGATCAGCAACCTGAGCAGTTTATGATGTTTTTAGCTGAGATACTTATTGAGGTTTCTGCCGAACTCAAATCTTACGCTTCAGATGTTTTTTTTGCTGCCTTTCCGCACCATAAAGTATTTGAAATCAAATCTAATTCTGCTGCGATTTTAAAGGTGTTTCCTGCTTTGCTTGAAAAAGAACAAGATAAATACCTTGATGCTTTGGGGCGTCTGGTGGATCATCCTAAATTTGCTTTTCCTATGGCTTATGTCAGAACCGTTGCTGATGAAGATGGCAAAAAGCAGCAGTTTGCTTTGCCTATAGCACCTGAAGCTTGGCAAGGTGAAAGTAATCATCTTGTTGGTCCTTTTGCCACAGAGGCAACTGCGAAGACATGGCTGGCGAGGCAAGAAAACAGACAAGGTGATTGCTTAATTTACGCAGACAATTGGTTTTGTGATGTTTTTAGTTAAACAAATTCACTTACCAAAGCACTACCATCATTAAAAAACGCAAGGGGGTTCACAGCTTCGTTAGGGGGTAATACTCGAGCTGTGCTGCGTTCTGCGCCTACCGATGTCGCTACTTTTAGAGCAACAAAGCTGTCTCTAAACAGTAAGTAGTGGTCTCCGTCAGGGCTAGTTAAAAGGTCACCCATGGCTAGGGCATCTGTACTTAATGCTTTGAGTTGTTCATCGTTAAGGCGAATCATCCATTTTTGAGTCATTTCTGCTACCTTTCATCTGCATTTTTGAAATAGCTAATACGCTCGCTGCTATCACGCTAGCGCAATAGTAACTTGGCTTATACCAAGTCCGAAAAGGTACTTCATAAACTCTTACAGAGTTGATTACGTC
>CAYGTA010000270.1:0-3722 GCA_964352605.1 uncultured bacterium
TAAAAAGCTAAGGTTCTACTGCCCAGTCTTTAGGGTGATTCTCGAATTGATTGAGGGCTTCAAAGGCCTGTGCGCCGTAAATGGCAGCTGGCCCACCACCCATAAGCACAGCTACACCAATGGTTTCGGTAATCTCTTCTTTACTGGCACCTGCTCTTAGGGCATCTGCTGTGTGGTAGGCAATGCAGCCATCACAACGAACGGCTATAGCAATACCAAGAGCAATGAGTTCTTTGTGTTTGGTTGAAAGGCTAGCTTCTTGCGTAGCAGCTTTATGCATTTCTGAAAATGCACCCATTGTGCCAGGGTTAGCTTGACCAAACTGCTTCATGTAAGTCTGCAGTTCACTGTAGTACTCAGGATAATTCTTAATACTTTTTGACATGATTTACCTTTCTAAAATAACTTTTTTTAAGTCTTGAGTGCCTTGCCTATAAAATGACTAAGGCTACAATTGGTTTTGCTAGTCCGGATTTATGAATTCAAACTGTTTTAGATCGCTTTACTTTTCTTTATCTACCCGAATAACCAAAGAAGGTGTTTCACTTTGCCGAATGACACCCTCTGCAACGGAACCAAACATTGCTCTATTAAACCCCCTACGCCCATGCGTACCAATTACAATGAAATCGGCATTTTCCTCCGCCTCTAAAATCGCCTCAATAGGGTTTTTGCGTTCTGCCAAGGACGTACTCACTTTAATGCCTTTAGTTTCTGCTAAAGCTCGAGCTTCTGCTAAGATTTTTTCTCCTGCTGCTTTTGAGCTAGCGTATATTTCTGGAACATAAGCTGCAGCAGCTGGTGTCATGTACAGACTAGTGTTTGGGTCTTCTACCGCATGCAAAAAGGTAACTTCAGCAGCAAGTTCTTTAGCTAGTTGAATGCCTTCAGTGAGGGCTTTTTGGCTGCATTCGCTGCCATCTAAGGGAATGAGTAGGTGTTTATACATCTTGACCTCCTATGCCTAAAGATTAGGCTTTGAGGGCACAAAAAGCGGTGGGAGTTTCTCTGACAAAAGGTGGGGGTTTTGGCTATTTTAAAGCTTAGGTTACTCCGTTTATGTTAGTGCTCTAGCAGTTTTCAGGTTAAACACAGCATCAACTTAGCGCATTCGTTTTTACTTACCTAGTTCGGCATTTAAAACACTGCAGCGTTTTAATACAAAAGGTTATACCTGTTAAACTCGAGTATGATTCATTTTTCTACTGCTGATTTTTGTGATGCACATGCTGATCTGCAAGTTGTTGAACCTATCTTTAAATCTTTTGGAGCTAAGCAAGCTTTTTATGGCCCTATAGAAACTGTTAAAGCGTTTGAAGACAATGTCTTGCTACTTCAAGCTTTAGAGGATGTGCCTAAGGGCAGTGTTGTAGTTATGGATGCAGGAGGCTCAACCCGTTGTGCCGTAATGGGAGATCGGTTAGGTGGTATAGCTGAAAAAAGAGGTTTAGCTGGCGTTATAATTTATGGTTGTGTGCGTGACAGTGCTACGCTTGCTAAGCAAGATATTGGCGTGTTAGCTCTAGCCACAAATCCAAAAAGAAGTTTTAAACAAGGCAAAGGCAAACGACATATAAACTTAGGTTTCGCAACTGTCATTTGGCAAAAAGGACAGTTTGTTTATGCAGATGGAGATGGAGTGATTGTAAGCGAAAAAGCGCTTCATTAAACAGCTTTAGGTTTGGGGGGGCTGGCAAAAATAAAACAAACAGAACCAATCGCTGCGCAAGCAGCCAGCACCGTAAAGCCAGCCCGATAATTACCAAACGCATCTGCCATGACCCCTGCCAAGACAGGCCCAATTACAATACCAACGGTGACAATAACGCTCGAGTATCCCATGATTTGCGCGTAAGCCTTGCGACCAAAATAATCTGCGCGCATGGCTTGCATGATAGGGCCACGAACTCCCCAAGAAAGCCCATTTATAACAGCAAAGGCAAGCACCCAGAAAATGTTATTGCCAAAAGCTAAACAAAGCATGGCAGTTGCATGCCCAAACATGGCGCAAAAAGCCATAGCTTGCTTGTTAAATCTGTCCCCTAAAAAACCACCTAGTAGCTGCCCCGTAATAGTGAATGTAGTCATAACAGCAACAATCGTAGCGGCAAGCTGAAGGCTAAACCCTAAACCTTCATTAAGATGAACAATCAGGTGAACCAAAACCGAAAAAACAACCATAAGGGCAAGACTATGACCAATACTAATGGCCCAAAATGCCCTTGTACTTAAGGCCTCTTTAGCAGTAAAGCTTGCAGGCGCAGGTTGCTGAGCTTTCTCTTGTTTACTTACACCATCAGGCTCGAGTCCGTAATCTTCAGGGGTGTTACCAATAACAAAGGTTAAGGGTATGCCAATGATTAATACAATCATGCCTGATGCCACAGCGGTAGCACGCCAGCCGAAAGTAACCAAAGCCCAAGCGATAAGCGGAACGAGTAAACCACCAACGCTCACGCCAACTTGCATAAGGGCTAAAGCTGTTGAGCGCCGCCTTTCGAACCACTGAACCGTAAGATTATTGAGAGGTAAAAAGCCGGCATTACTCGCACCAAACGCCATAACAAAAACCACTATGAAAAAACTAAATAAATTTTGAACTAAACTTAAAGACATGAGAGCAAAAGCAAAAATCGTTAGACCCACTCTTATAACCAAGCGAGTTCCAAACTTCTGAATAAACCAACCCACCAAAGGCCCAATAAAGCCTCCGCCTGCTTGCTGAATGGCAAAAGCAATTGAGAAAGATGTCTTGCTCCAAGAGAACTCTTCAGCCATAACAGCTACAAATGCCCCGAAGGCCTGCACTGTAAACGTAGATGTTAAGACTTGCAAGACCATGCAAGACCCTAAAACCCACCAACCATAAAAAATACCTTGTGTTAATTTGTTAGAACTTAAAATAAGAATACTCGCATCGCTAGCTATTGTCCTACAGATTAAAGCCACACAGATGTCGGGTTGCTTACAGAGTGACGAAGAAAAGTGCTAACTAAGAGGACGACCACCATCAACCGGAATAACGCAGCCTGTACTAAACGTCAATGTCGTAGCTACAGCAAGCACAGCCTTAGCAACATCACTCGCTTCAGCGATACGGTTTAACGGTGTCGCTTCACGCTGCGCCTCAAGATAAGCTTCGGGCATGCTTTTCGCATATTCACCCATAACCCAACCTGGCGCAACAGACACTACCCTAATAGTAGGCGCTAAGGCTCTTGCTAAAGAACGAGTCATAGAATCCATAGCTGCTTTAGAAGCACAATAAGCCACATTACTACCCACACCTGTACGCGCAGCAATCGAAGAAATATTAACCACAAGACCATCATTAGAAGCAAGCAGTAAGTCTTTCATAGCGCGAACCGCTGCAAATGCACCCCGCACATTCACCTGAAAAATCTCATCAAACAAAGCATCATCTAAAGCCACAAGATCATCATGGGCAACAGGGCGTGTTATGCCAGCATTATTTACAAGAATATCTAACTTGCCATAATGCGAAGCAATATGCTTAGCCAACACAGCCAAACTCGAGCTATCATTAACAACAACTTTAGCAACCAGATGATTATTCCCTTCTAAGCTACTGGCTAAAGTTGTTGCAGCTTCAGCGTCACTCCGAAAAGTAACTATAATCTTTGCCCCTTCAGCAGCTAACTGACGGCAAATTTCTGAACCAATACCCCCAGTTGCGCCTGTAACCAACGCAACTTTATTTT
>CAYGTA010000270.1:3822-6689 GCA_964352605.1 uncultured bacterium
GCTTGTCTTTTGTGCCCTGCAAAGCCTTCCATTTCACATATTTTAGCGCAGTTTTCACCAATGATTACGCTGGCTTCTTCGCTACACCTTTGATAAGTAACGGTTTTTAAATATTTACCAACCCATAGCCCGCCTGTGTAGCGTGATGCTTTGTTAGTTGGGAGTATGTGGTTGGTGCCTATGGCTTTGTCACCGTATGCCACATTGGTTTCTTTTCCTAAAAAGAGTGAGCCGTAGTTGGTCATGTGCTCTAAGAAGTAATCAGGGTTTCTGGTTAGTATTTCTACATGTTCGCTGGCTATGCGGTCTGCTTCGCTTACGAGTTCTTCGTCATTATCAACCAAAATGATTTGGCCATAATCACGCCATGCTTGACCTGCTACTTCAGCGGTTTCTAGGGTTTGTAGTTGCTTGCTTATTTCAGCTTCTAAGCTATTGGCTAGGTCTGCATTGCTAGTTAGGAGCACTGCGGGTGAGTTTATTCCGTGTTCTGCTTGGCCTAGCAGGTCAGTTGCTACCATTTCGACATCAGCTGTTTCGTCTGCTACCACGAGTATTTCTGTGGGGCCTGCAAAGAGGTCTATGCCGACACGACCGTAGAGTTGACGTTTGGCTTCAGCTACAAATGCATTACCAGGACCAACCAGCATATCTACAGCGGAAATAGACTCTGTACCTACGGCCATAGCGCCAATAGCTTGAATGCCGCCTAGTACATAAATATCGTCTGCGCCAGCTAGGTGCATGGCGGCAACAGTTGCAGGGTAGGGCTTGCCGTCTTTAGGAGGAGTTGCTGCTAAGATACGTTTTACACCTGCTACTTTTGCTGTGCCTATGCTCATAATGGCAGATGCCAGCATGGGGTAGCGACCACCAGGAACGTAGCAACCCACTGCGTTCATGGGGATGTTTTTATGCCCCAGTGTTACGCCAGGCATGGTTTCAACTTCTATATCTTGAATGCTTGCGCGTTGCGCTTTAGCAAAGTTTTGTACTTGCTCGAGTGTGAATTTAATGGCGTTTAGTTGATCTTCGGGTACTTCAGCTATGATTGCTTTTATGTCTTCTTGGGATAATTTGAAGCTTTTGGGGCTAAAGGAATCAAACTTTTCAGATAGTTCTCTTACGGCTTTATCACCATTTTCTTCAATGAGTTTTAGGGTGTCTTCTACGATGCTTTTTACTTTTGTATCTATATCTAATTTGGTGTCTACGGGTATGCCTGGTTTTAGTATTTTAATGGCCATGACTGCTCCTTACCTTCAAAGTTTTTTTCCTTTTTTCTAGCTTTCACATGACTGTGTCTAAGCTCTTAACTAAATGGCTAGAGCTAAGCTTTCGAATGACTATAAAAGATGCTAGTTAGGCATTTCAATAATTATTTTGAGTGCACCTTTGTTTTTTGATCTTTGTAGTTCGTAGGCATCTAGCACATCAGTAAATTTAAAGCGATGCGTCAAAATGGGTTTAGGGTCAACTTCACCACTGGCAATCATGGCTAAAGCCTGCCTTGTTGATGCGTGATTGGGTTCGCGTGACGCATAAACGCAAGCTTGAAGCGTCAAATTCTTACGAAACACTAGATCATAATCAAAGACAAAACGCTCCTGATGAGCGACACCAAACATAAGCATAAAGCCGTAATCTTTCACCAAATGAACTGCCAAATTAATAGCTGCAACGTCACCAGAAGCCTCAATAACAAGATCTACTAAATTACCGTCATTGAGTTCTTTTAAAAGCTCAACCGCATCACCATCTGCATTATGAATGGTATGTGTAGCGCCATATAAAGGACTAAACTCGAGCCTGTGTTTTTGTATGTCAATAGCTATTATTTTTTTGGCGCCTAGTTTTTTGGCCATGGTGTTGAACCATATGCCTGCTGAGCCTTGACCGACTATAGCTACGGTTTTGCCTGTTAAATCAGGTAGGCGCTGACAGGCGTACATGACAGTGCCGAGTTGCTGTGCTTGTACAAGTTCTTCATGAGCAACGCCTTCAGGTAAAGGAATGATATTTTTGTATTCAGCAAGGAAGTATTCTGCCATGGCTAGTTGGGGTGGTTCAATCATTAAAGCAATATCCCCAACCTTTAAAGGGCAAAGACTTTCTTCACCTTCAGGAATGGCTTCTATTCTGGCAATAACTTCATGCCCTGAAGACCCGACTTGTGAAGGGTAGAAGGAATCTTTTTCGTAACGTAATCTATGAATGTCACTGGCGCAAAGACTCAATATAATAGGTTTTGCTAAGACATAGCCTGACTTTAGTTGAGGTTTAGCTGCTTCGACCCAAACCGCCTTGTTTCGTTCAACAATCTGAATTGCTTTCATAATTAACTCCGTTTACCCTTTATACTCTATACCGTGCAAAACGACAAGCTCCAAACGGTTCAGTTTTTTGCTGAAGAAGGCGAAATACACTTAGGCATAGGTCATCCTGCTGCTGCATTGCTGCCAAAAGATGTTATGCAGCAAGCTAGTGAAATTCTTTTTGAGCAGTCAGGACCTGAGTTTTTGCAATACGGTGCCGATGCTGGTGATGCTAAGTTTCGTATTGCCCTTGCAGACTTTTTAACGAAGCACTATGCCTTTCAGGTAGAACCAGAAACACTCTTTATATCAAATGGCATATCTCAAGCACTTGACTTGCTTTGCTCTACGCTAACAAAACCCAATGACACTATTTTTGTAGAAGAACCCAGTTACTTCTTAGCGCTAGATATCTTTAAAGACTACCAGCTGAAAATAATCCCCGTACCCCTTGATGAAAAGGGCTTAGACATAGAGAAACTCGAGTTTTTACTTGAGCGTTATAAGCCGCGTTTTGTCTATACCATTCCTGTTCATCAGAACCCGAGTGGG
>CAYGTA010000271.1:0-6673 GCA_964352605.1 uncultured bacterium
TCAAATCCAAATTCAGGGTGTGAGCCAAAAAGCACAACGTTACCTTCACCAAATGAACTGACAATGCCATTAAACGCATTTCTTTGAATGCACCGCTCAACAAGGGTTTCTTGAGGCGCTAAGCCCATAAAGCCTTCACTGGGTGTAAACTTATCTGTTACGGTCGTAGGATGCAAAACACCCTCAGGTTTACTTAACGCACTCGAGCTTAGGGTATTTAGGTCAAATAATGGGCCGTTGTAATGCACAATTTGAAGTGTTTCGCTTAGACCTTGGCTTAGCCAGTGACCCTTTTGGCTGACCTTAGCTTCAAGTACGCCAACCCCCGGTGATGTTAAGCCTTCAAAGATGCTGTCATTACTGTTAGCTAAACAAGCACTAACCATATGTAAAGCTCGAGCTTCTTCATGGGCTTGCCAGTAGTCTTCACCTACATCTGCGGGTAAAAAGGAGCCTGCGCAAGAACCAAGGTACATGCCTCCTGCTTCAACCCATTCTCGTACTTTTTTAGCCCCGTCTATGCCGAGTGGCTCAAGCATGCCTGTCATTGCTTGAAAGCCACCGCCTGGAAATATGAGTACATCGATATGCTCTAAATGACCTTCTTTTATGGCTTCTGCTTTTATGGGGTGGGGAGTTGCACCCCACAGGCTTACTAAAGCAAGATGATGATACGGTGCCCCACCACTCGAGTAAACGCCAACCTGTAAACCTTTAAGGTCGGAGGATAGCTGGGCACATAAGTCTGTCCACCCGTTCATTTATTTTGCCCAGACTTGCTCTAGCATTCGCATGGTATTTCCGCCTACTACTTTGGCGATTTCATCGTCACTGTAGTTGTGTTTTACGAGCCAACGTACGATATTTGGAAAGGCTTCAGCTGGGCTTTCAAGGCCATCTACCCATTCTACTTTCGGGTAGGGGTTTTTGCCTTTTGATGCGCCTATGCTTAAGGCTTCTGTTAATGCGGTGTGTAAACCAACATGATCTCCAAAGAGTACATCGGGCCCAAAGGTAACGTAGTCAATGCCTACTAAGTCAACGCAGTATTCGAAGTGTTCCATAAATGACTCAATGGTATGGGTGAGGTTGTTTTGACTTATGGTTGTGTGTGGTGCAGCTTCTATGCCTATTACGCCGCCTTTTTCGGCGCAGGCTTTTAAAATGTTGTCTGGTTTTAAGCGTGGTGTGTCCCATAAACTTCTTGCCCCTGCATGCGTTATAAAAATAGGGTCTTTACTGGTTTCAATGGTGTCTAGTGAGGTTTGGTCACCTGAATGAGATATGTCTATGGCCATGCCTAGTTTGTTCATGCGCTCAACTGCTTTGCGACCAAAGACGGTTAGACCACCGTCTCGGGGTTCTTTTAGACCTGCACCTAAGGCGTTACCTTCACTGTAAGCAATGCCTAGACAGCGCGTTCCTAAGCCGTAAAGCACATCTATACGGTCTAATTCATTTTCAATCATGGCGGCGCCCTCTAAAGAAATGACAAAGGCAATTTGACCATTAGCTTTTGCATCTTTAATATCTTTTGTACTTAAGGCAAGTTTGACCAAATCTTGATGTGCAATGTCACTTAAGCGCATGCCAATATCAAAAATTACGTCATCCCATTTCCAGCCACCTCTGGAATGAATCATGGCGGTGCCGTCCATCATGTTGTCAAAAACGCAGTCGAGACCGCTGGCAGCTAAACCCTCGTAGCCTGTAAAGTCTCGTCCCCATCTACGAAACTCCATAAAGGTAGATAGGTCTTTAGGTGCAATAAAGCAGTGGTCATGCAATGAAATAATTAGATTATTTTGAAAAATAGCTTTTACTCTTGCTTCTTGCTCGCTACTAACTTCTACTTGGGTGCTCGCAACGCGGTTTAATTCTTCAACTAATTCAAAAGCTTTGTAGTCTTTACCTGCTTCTAAGTATTGAAAGGAACGATAGCCGTTATAAGGTTTATTTTGCATAAATATCTTCTTTCTTTTTAAGTTCGCGGGTCAAGCCAATCTCTTAAGCTGTTACCAAGTAAGTTAAACATTAGAACAGTAATGGCTATAAAAAGACCCGGCCAGATTGCCAAGATGGGTTTTAAGAAAAGGTACTGTTGTGCATTTTGAAGCATGTTGCCCCAAGATGCTAAGGGAGGCTGAATTCCTAAACCTAAGTAACTAAGGGCTGCTTCTGTAAGGATAGCCCAGCCAACACCAAGGCTAGCTAAAACAATTGCTTGGGGTAATACTTGCGGGAAAATATGTTTAAGCATGACTCTGATATGTGAACCACCAAGTGCTTGTGACGCTTCAACAAATTCAACGTTTCGAAATTTTCGAAATTCTGCGTGAACCACTCTGCCCATTTGTGCCCAGAAGGCAAGACCCACCGTAATGATGACAACTGCAGGATGATTACCAAAACTCGTAACAATGACTAAAATTAAGAAAAAGGCAGGAATAGCCATAAACATATCAATAAGGCGCATGAGTACATTTTCGAGCTTGCCACCAAAGTAACCTGCTAAGCCACCCACCACTGTGCCAATACTTAAGCCAACCAACATAGATAATAAGCCAACCGCTAGTGAGACTCTTCCGCCAGATAATATACGAGCAAAAACATCTCGGCCGAGTTCATCTGTACCCAACCAGTGTTCTTGGCTTGCTGAGTCAAGCGTGTTTAAGGCGTTGGTTCTTTCTGGATCTTGTGGGTAAAAAAAAGGACCAACGATCACTAGAAGAATGAGGCTGAGTAAGATAAACAAAGGTATTAAGTCAACAGGGTTACGACGCATATTACGCCACAATCTTGAACCTTGCCTTTGTGGTGTTAAGGCTTTCACTTGTCCTGAATTAGTCATGACGCAACCTAGGGTCAACCCAAGCATAAAGCAAGTCAACCATAATGTTAACAATAACGACAATGCTACCCACAAGCAAAGTAACCCCTAAAATAACAGGGTAGTCACGCCCGTTAGCAGCTTCAATCGCTAATCTACCTAAACCCGCCCAACCAAACACACTCTCAATGACAACGCTACCTGAAAAAAGTACCGTCGTAATTAAACCAAAAATAGCTATAACAGGAACCAAAGCATTTTTAAACGTATGCTTCCAAAGTACAGAGCGCTCAACAAGCCCTTTAGCTTTAGCAGTTCTAACATAATCAGAAGCTTTAACCTCAAGTAAAGCGGAACGCGTTACCCTCACCACATTAGGCATAAGACTAAACGCTAAGACACTAGCAGGCAAAATAATATGCTCGAGTCTGTCGAGAAGTGAGAATTGAGCCCCAATGGTGTAGCTTCCTGAAGAAGGTAGCCAGCGTAGTTGTACTGAGAAAAAGAGTATGACGATGATGCCTAGCCAAAAATTTGGAATGGACATGCCTAAGGTTGAGACGATATTAACGATTTGATCTATGATGCCGTTTTTGTTTAGTGCGGCTAAGACGCCTAAGAGCACACCAAATATGCTGGCGAGGAGTAGCGCAACCAAAGCAAGTTGAAGCGTGGTGGCAAATCTTTGACTAAGCAAAGATGAGACAGGTAAACCTTGATTTATACTTGTACCTAAGTCGCCTTGTAAAGCTGAACTTAGCCAAGATACATAGCGTAAGTGAACGGGTTGGTCTAAGCCGTACTGTTTGAGTCTTGCTTCACGTTGCGCTTCGGTACTTTGAAAGTCAATAAGGCTTGAAGGGCCGCCAGGTGCTAAGTTAACTAAGAAAAAGGTGAATACTGAGATTAAAAATAGAACCAGTACGCCCTGTAAGAGTCTTTGGCTTATGTAAACAAGCATAAAATATGGCCTTTACAAATGCTTTATTGATATAAGAGGGAAGTTTCTTATTTAAAAGACTGATGGGTGCTTAGCTTAGCTAAGCACCCGCTTTTTACCTTAAGGGCTTACGTACCAATTTTCTGAAAATTGAAAGGCTGTTGAAGCGTTAATAGCTGAAAAGCCTTGTAAGCGATTGGTTTTTACGCTAAGAATATCTGGGTACCAGAGGTACAAATAGGGTAGTTCTTCAGCTAGGTACTGCTGCATTTCACCATAGACTGATGCTTGATCTTCAGGGGTTAAGGCGCGTCTACCATCTGCCATGAGTTGATCTAAATCTTCACTACAGTAGTTAGGAATGTTATTACCAGTAGAAACAGCTTCACAAGAGTAGTAAGGGGTTACATCGGGCGTAGGTGGTTGACTCCACCAAGCGAGCGTACCTTCATAATCGCGTTGCACAACAACTTGCTGAATATAAGCGTTCCACTCAATCACTTCTACATCTGCTTGAACACCAATATCTTCCCAGTACTGCTGCACAAGTAAAGTGGCTGGAACCAAGTCACCAAATTGACCTGTTGGCATAGAGATAGATAATTTCTGACCATCTTTTTCTAAAATGCCATCTGAACCAGCTGTCCAGCCTGCTTCAGCTAAAAGGGCTTTTGCACCTTCAGGATTATAAGAGTAGTCAGGTACATCTGCTGTGTAGATAGCGCCTAACAAAGGTGCAATTGGGCCTGTTGCTACCGTACCAAAGCCTTTAAGAATTGCGTCAATCATGGCAGGTCTATCTAAAGCCATAAGTAAAGCTTGACGTACTCTAGGGTCAGTAAATCGATCATCAAGTTGATTTAATACTACCCAGAAGTAAAGGTTTTGGCTTTGTCTTAAGACTTCTAAATTAGGGTTATTTTCAACACCTGCTAATAGCGCTGGACTTAAGCGATTAACAAGGTCAAGCTGACCTGCTAAGAGTTGCGCAACTTGCGTATTTGCGTCAGGAATGATTTTAAAGACGATGCCTGCAAGCTTAGGTGTTTCACCCCAGTAATTTTCATTTGGGACAAGACGAACAAAAGAACCAGGTACAAACTCGCCTACTTTGTAAGGGCCAGTTGATACAGGTGTTTGCTTATTGAAAGAGGCTTCTGTTAAAGGATTCTCAACAGCACTTAACACATGCTCAGGTAACATGCCTGAAAATGCAGCAAGGTAATAGGGTAGAGCAGAAAAGGGACTGTTTAGAACAAAACGAACGGTTAAAGGATCAATGATTTCAACAGTTTCAACTTGAGAAAACTGAGTGGCACTCTGAGCACCAAGTTCATCTACCAAAATGACATCATTAAAAGTAAAAGCAACATCTTCAGCGTTAAAACTTTCACCATCTGACCATAAAACACCGTCACGTAAATTAAAGGTCCAAGACATAGCATCTTCAGATGCTTCCCAGCTGACGGCTAAGCCCGGTACTGGACTCAAGTCTTCAGGACTATAGCGGGTTAACTGGTCAAACAAAATAGTATTAATTAAGTTTGACTCTATAACTGCGCCGGGTGTCCACGGGTTTAATGTAGGGTCGGCATTGGTTGCAAAATTAAGCACTGCATTTGCGTCATAATCTTGCGCTTGAACTCCTGTGCTCAACGCTAAACAAGCAATAAGTAGCGTTACGAGCTGTCTTACCTTAGTCATACCTTTTCCTCCTTGGATTTGCCCAGATAACCCATAGCTTCTGAAAGCGTTTGTGCTACCTGAACAATGAGTTGACCAAATACTTCGAGCTTCTCATCATTCACTCTGAATGAAGGTCCACCCACACTAATACCAGCAATGACATCATTGCTTGCATCCAAAATAGCTGCCCCGACTCCTCTGGCTGAATCATCAAAATCCTCATTGCTAATTGAGTAACCCCGCTCTTTTATAAGCTCGAGTTCTTGTCTTAGTTTTTTTGCATTGAGAATGGTTTTTTGTGTGTATTGGGGTAAGTTCTTAAGATTTTTTATAACTGCGTTTTGTTCTTTTTTGGCAAGCTGGGCAAGCATGGCTTTGGGTACTGCCCCTGCGTGTAATGCAACAGATAGTCCGAGGGCTGAAGTGAGTTTTACGGGTTGTGGACTGTTTCGACGGTCAATGCAGACGGCAAGGTCGCCGGCTCTAATAAATAAGTTGACGGTTTCAGCTGTTTTTTCTACTAATTCATCTAGGTAAGGTTGCGCTACTTCTACGAGTGACTTTTTGCTGGGCAATACAACTGCGGTGTTTAAGTCTGAAATGATGCTTCCTAAACTAAATTGACCTTGGGCATCTGAAACAAGAAAGCCTGCTTCTTCGAGGGTTTTTAAAGATCTATAGAGTTGGTTTTTTTCTATGCCTAGCTGTTTTGTGAGTTCGCTTAGTCCAAAACGATGAGGTGCTTGTGCAAATGCTTTTAAAACCTCGAGTGTACGGTAGGCAGACATGATGACATAAGGTTGTTTTTCGACTTCATTGTCTGACTGTTTAAGTACACTATTGTTTCGGATGGTCATATTGTTTCATATAGTAATACGATTGCGTTATTTAATCAAGGCTCTTTGCAGGTCCATTACAAATCAAAGTGTTGCTCTAAGGTTCTTTGTTTTAGCGACTCAAAGACTTCTGATACAAAGCAACATCAAGGTCACAGAATTAATCTTTTTGCGTATATAGCAGTTTTCATCTTTGACACAGCATCAACTTAACTCATGAGTTTTTACTCAGCTAGTTCGGCATTTAAAACCATGTAAGCATTTTAAATGCAAAAGGCTATAAATGGCATCAATGCGCCAAAGCATTTTCTCATCTGACTTAGTAAAAAAGGGGAGAGCGCATAAGGCTTAATAAGCCTAGTCAGAAATTACTATAAGTAA
>CAYGTA010000272.1:0-6658 GCA_964352605.1 uncultured bacterium
ATTATAAAGCAGTGCGACATTTATAATTCAGCTTAGTATAAGCTGAGTTTTGCAGTTTAGAAATGCAGAACTCCTGCCCCTGAGCTGTTAATCTCTGACCTTATAGCAGTTTTCAGGTTAAACACTACATCAACTTAGCCCATCCGTTTTTACTCAGCTAGTTTTGCATTTAAAACGCTTGCATTTTTTAAATGCAAAAGGCTATGGTAAACGCCTAAAATTGGATGGTTTTAGGCTTCATTTCCCGTTTGCTAAGGTTTAATGTTGCTAAGAGTTAAGAAAACATGTCAGAAACGTGCAGCTAACTTGGTTGAATAAGCTTGGCTTTTAGGCAGGCTTTTGCTGCCTTGGCTAAGTCACTTACGCTAAAGCCACTTTTTTCAGCTATGTCGAGTAGGTCGTGTTGTCCGTCTGAGTAGTTGAGTAGCCATAAGACGTGCTGAGTGAAGTTGGGTACGCTGCTGTGCCCTAGTGAGTCGTAGAGGCCGTGCTTGTCTAAGCGTGGTTCGCCGTAGGGGTAGAGGTTCAGGTAAGTTTGGTTTTGTTCTAGACTTAGCAGCATGGTTTCGTACATATCTATGCTTTCCTGCAAGGCTTTAAACGATATAAAGTTTTTGTTATCTAAGCTTGTGTGGTACTCAGGGTAGCGGCTGTACATGCTGCGCATGAGTGAGCCTATGGGCAAATTAAATGCAGGTGAGCAGTACTGGCGCTCGTCACTACCTAAAGGTGAAAAGGGCAAGATGCTGTGCTCATGATTTTTCAGGGCTTGTTTTGCAACACGGTCAGTAAGGCTGTTTCCTTGGCGTGAGCATTTGTAAGTAAATGGTGCGTTGTTGCCTGCGCAAGTTATCACAAAGCCTGCTTTTGTATGCTTTTTAAGGTGGTCACCTTGCTGCTTCAGGTAAGCAATTGCACCTATGGTTTCAGGTAGAAAGACAAAACGATAGCTTAAACGTCGATTTTTTTGTTGAGCTAAGCGTTTATATAAAAAGGCAGCAACCAGTGGGCCTGAAAGTTCATTGTTTGCCATGCTCGGGTGGCAAGTGTAAGTAGATATAAGTACTTCGTCTTGAGAGCTGCCTTTAAGTAGCGCTTCACTTAGTGTCAGGCTACCTTCTTTATGCTCAGTATCTATGACAACTCTGTAGTTCCCTTGGGGTAACTTATCGCGCTGCTCTTGACTTAAGCAAAAGCCCCAACGTTCTTGGTAGTAAGTTGTTAAATAAGGAATGGCCTTAGCTTGCTTAGGTAGGCTGTGCAGGTGTTTATCAAGCTCATCACGACTCAACGTAGCCTTAAAGGCGCTTGAGTAATTAAGCAAATGTAAGTTGTTTTCTTTTACATCTAATATTCTCTTACCCGTCGGGTCAATTACATAAGCTTCATTTACGAGCCATTCTTTAGGTATAAGCCAGTCAAAGACAGGCGTGCCAGACGGAATCTCAAAACGCTCGAGTTCTACGAGTTCTGCTAGTATGTCATGCGTTTGTCTTACGCCTTCACCGCTTATGCTTCGCAAAATGGGCCATAGCCGATCAAAATAAGTTTCGATCTCGCTGAGGCTTTCCTTTTGAATAGTTTCTTCTACCACGTTGTTTTATCGTAATGTTTACTATTTTGTATTTCGCCTGTATTTTTCATAGTGATGACATGGCTACTGCCATTTAGGTCGTTACTGGCTATGCCTATAGTTTCTATGGCATCTAGCTGAATAGTGTCAGTGTTAAAGTGATACGTCCAGTGGCGTTTGGGGGTTTGTAAATCAAGATTATCGTTTAAGTAGCGTTTATCTTTGGTTTTTATAGCCAGAAAAGGTTGCGGGCCAAAACTATCATGATTTGCTTTTATGCTTAGTACATTCTCTGTTAGGTTTACATTTAACTCAAACGCATCTTCTTGGTCACGCTTTAATACAGCTCGAGCTGCTTCTTTGGCGCCTGCATGTTGCCACTCTACGTCTTTATAGTCTTTGGCTACTTTTGTTACTAATGCATAAGTACTTTCAACATCGTTGCGCATGTCTCTAAAGTCATGATTAGTAAAGGCCAAAAGGCTGTCTTTGCCTTGACTGGCTCGTTCAAAAGCTTTTCTGACTTCATTTTCATCTAGTAATTTAAAGCGTGTACCTACGTTGAGGCACCTAAAGAGCGTACGGTTACACTGCCCTGCAGTTTGGTAATCATCATGAGAGGGTTGGTAGGGTGACCAGTCACTAACTGCACGTCGCCAGTCGCCAAGACGACCTGAGGCGACATCTTGCTGTAAAGCCAGATCTTCGCTCGTTGCTTGATTTGCAAAATCAAACGGAATCCACTGCTCTAAAAACCAGTGTGCGTCTGGGCGTTCAGCATGAAAGCCGGGTCTGAAGGCACTCGGGAACCACGTTTTATCAATAATGCGTCTAGCTAGCGTTTCAAAAAGATGAGGTGAATTAAGATAAGACGTTGCGCAAATATGCGCCTCTTTGTAGCGTGACATGGGGTGAAAATGCCAGTTGATTTCATCTTGCCATGAATTTGTCTCTCGCAGTATTTGCTGGTAATGATCAAAAATATTGTGGTATCCCATATCGCGTCTACGCGGATTGATGTCATAGCCGACATGATCAACAATGAACCAGTTGTAACGCCAACCTTGCCCTAAACTATCTGCGTAGCGCAAGCGGTAGCTTTCTGACAGCATGTCAAAAAGCATGGCATCCACTTTATCCCAAGTATCGTTATAGTCCAAAAGCTGTTTAGAGACAACAAGAGCAGCAGCATCCTCTTTACCCCCCAAATCAAGCTCTTTGTTACGCAACTGCCTTAAGGTTTCACGGGAAGGCTCGAGTTTAATTCCAATAATGGATTCGAGCCGTTCAAAGGTAGCGCTTAAAGACTCATAAAGAGGGCCTTCGGTATCTATGCAGTGAACAACAAAAACTTTACTCATAAAGGTGCACTCAGATCATCGTTAAACCAATGCTCTGAAAAATCAAGTTTGGCTTGCTGAAAGTCAGAAATACGACCAATATCTAACCAGTACTCCTGAATAGGAAAACTAGATACCTCTTTTTGCTCATGCAATAAGCGTTGAAACAAGCTGGTCATATCAAACTGGCTAGCCTGCGGAATAAACTCAAGACAGTCAGGCTCTAAAACATAAATACCCGCATTTACAAAGTAGCGCTGCGTTGGTTTTTCAGTTATATCAATAATTTTACTGCCCTTATGATCAATCACACCAAAAGGAATCTGAATATCATAATCTCTAACCGCCATAGTGGCTAAACTGTTTTGTTTTGTATGAAACTCAAGTAGGCTTTGAAAGTTGACTTTTGTCAGTACATCACCATTCATGACAATAAAAGGGAGTTTAGGTTTTTCTGTAATTAGGCTGAGTGCACCGCAAGTACCAAGGCGTTTGGGTTCACGTAAGTAGCTTATGTGTGCGCCCCAAGCACTGCCATCTTTAAAGTGGGCTTCTATAAGCTCTGCTTTGTAATTAACAGCCAGTTTAAACTTATAAAAGCCTTGCTCCAAAAAGCTTTCTATAATAATTTCTAAGATAGCTTTATTACCAATTTTGAGTAGCGGTTTAGGAATGTTTTTGGTTAACTTACCCAAACGACTACCTAAGCCCCCCACCATAAGAAAAACTTCATTTTCAAAGCGTTGAGGGGTTACGAATTTACCGTGCACAGCTAAATTAACAACCGCACCTTCACTATTTAAAATAGGAATATGATGAATATCTTTTTCACGCATGAGCTTTTGAATAGCGGAAGGCTGCAGTTCATTGCTAAGCGTAAAAGGCTTTTGGGTCATGATTTCATGAGCAAAGCTTTCAAGACTCGAGCCTTTAAGTAAGGCACGTCTTATATCGCCATCGGTAATAACACCAAGTAAGCGTTTTTGCGGGTCAAGCACCAAAGCGATTTGTAACTCAGCCTTGTCAATGCTTGTCATGACATCTCTTAAGCTTGCTGTAGGGCTTACAATTGTTTGGGTCCAGTCCATTAAAAGTCCTTTGCAGGTACTCCCTTGACTTTCCCTTTTCTCTGTACTGAGTTTACAACAACTGCGCCTGCAGCTATAAGGCAATCATCACCAAGACTCAAAGTTTGTAAGACCGTTGCGCCTAACCCCACATGACTGCCTTGACCTACCGTTACGCCACCCGCTAAGCAAGCTTTGGGTGCAATGTGCACGTGTGCGCCAAGCTCACAGTCATGCTCAACGACAGCAGCTGTATTAATAACCGTGTTTTCTGCTACTGTAACGCCTGCCTGAATCACGGCGTTAGCCATAACTTGCACGCCTTGCGCTAAAGTCACATGTCTTGAAATAACAGCTGTTGGGTGAATAACCGAAGCAAAGTGATAAGCTCGTGACGACCAAATCTCAAACAGCTTTTGCCTTACTTTGGTACTCGACACACTGCCTAAAGCATTTACCAAAAGAACTTCATCAGGAGAAAAAGATAAAATCTTATCATCGCCACCCAAAATAGGCACACCTAAAATAGATTTACCCCATAAAGATGCATCAGGCTCGAGTGCGCCTAAAATCTTTGTGTTTGTTAGTTGTAAAGCGTCAATGAGCACTCGAGCGTGTCCGCCAGCGCCTAAAATAAGGTGGGGTTTAGGGGTTGTGAGTGAAGTCATAGTTAAGTCAAAGTTTGCTAGGAAAAGAAGAGAAAAGGGAAAAGGTTAAGGTGAAAAGTGATTATTTGCTTTTTTTGCTAGGTCTTAAGTTCCCTCAAGATCGCTCCAGCTTAGTTCATGATCTTCTGCTAAGTCATGTTTTAGTTTTCGACCAACAACATAAGGATAGTCAGTGGGCGCAATGCCTGTACCGGGGCGTTTGTAGTCAAGGTCTTCTAGGCTAAGCCTGTGACCTGCTTTCAGGGCAGTTTTTAGCACAATGCAGCGTCTAAACTTAGCTCGTTTGGCTAACTCTGCTGGGCTAACTGTGCGGTGATGATTGCCTAAAGCTTCAAAAACGTTTTTTGATTCTCTACAAATAACTTCTAATTCTTGAGCATCCGCAGAAATCCAGTGATCCCAGCCGTCCATAGCTTTATCTAAGGTAAAGTGCTTCTCTATAACACAAGCACCCAAGGCAACTGCAGCAATAGGAATGGCTGTACCAATACTGTGATCACTAAAGCCTACCGGCACATTAAAAGCATCTGCCAGCATCTTTATGTTATTCAAGTGAATATCAGGGTACTCAGGCGGGTAAATAGAAATGCAGTGCAATAAAACCAAATCTTTGCAGCCGTTACTCTGCAATATAGCCACCGCAGTCGCAATTTCACTTAAACTGGCCAAACCTGTAGACAAAATAAGAGGCTTACCAGATTTAGCAGCAGCTTCAAGCAAAACAGGATGCGTGACATCCATAGAAGCAAGCTTAATGGCGGGTACATCTAACTCAAGCAGCAAATCAACCTCTTCAGGTGAAAAGGCACTCGACATAAAATGAATGCCTTGCGCTTGGCAGTAAGCATTTATTTCAAAGTGCTGCTCACGCGTAAACTGATAGGCATCCACCATATCTTTTAAACTACCAAAATGCCTATGAGTATCCTCATACGTCGTATTGCGCTCATACTCAGCTTTAGAAATAAGGCTCGAGTTGCTCCATGACTGAAACTTAACTGCGTGAGCACCGCAGCGTTTGGCCTCTTGAATAAGGGTTTTGGCTAACTCAATATCACCATTATGATTAGAGCCAATCTCCGCAATAATGTAGGGTGCATATTGCTTGCCAATAGGGGTATCTGCAAATTTTAAATCCATACTGTCTCCAAGTCAGGGTGGGCAACGCATTCCCACCACAAAAAAACGGTTTTAAGTTGATTGAGTGCTTGTGTGTAATTCACTAAGGTAGATGCATATTGTATAGATTGACTAAAGATTTGAACTTTCTTTTGTCTAGCTTGAACAGTCTGCAAAAAAGATCTTTGTGGGCTGTTAAGGGGGGTATTGAAACACTCGAGTACATAGCTATAGTGTTGAAGAAGCAGCTGACTTGAACGGTGAATCTGTTCACTTGTGTAGGGGGCTAAAACGCGCGCAGTGTTTGTTTCGTATTGCCGGTAAAGCATCTGAGTTGTGCTATCAAAGTACAGTTTTGCACCGTTAAACAGCGCTTTACTTATAACTAGCCAGTCAAGCATGACCGTATCTTTAGGTACAGGAAAGCAAGCTTTTAAGATGTTTGTTCGGTAAGCGGTATTTGAAAAGCCAAAGACATTAACGCGACTAAGAAGCGCCTGCCAGTCTTGCTGAGCTGGCTCAAGCGTAAAAGACTCATTTAGCTCTTGACCTTGCGCATTAATAAGCTCGAGTGTGCAAGCATAAACATCACAGTTTTTTAAGGCAGCTTTGGCACGACTCACTCTGCTTGGCAGCAAAACATCATCACTATCAAGCAAAATAACAGCGTCATAGTGTTCGCAGATTTCTACTAAGCTTCGCTCCCGAAGGCTTGCTGGCGTGTCACTCTGAGAGCAAACAAAGTGAGCATTTGCTATGTAAGGGATGTCTGCAAAGTCGCTTTGCTTAAGCTCATCTAAGCCAATCCAAAGATCAAAGACTTGATCGTTTTGTGCCTTAAGGCTTTGCACAAATGCATCTAAATAAGGCAGCATGGCAGGGTAAAAAGTG
>CAYGTA010000273.1:0-6616 GCA_964352605.1 uncultured bacterium
GAGGGTTGTGTCAGGTTTTTTGATAGCTTATGATTGTCTGCTTTGAATATATCACTACAGTGACAATGAAGCTTAGCCAAAAAGCTTATGAAAGTAAAGGTGTGGTAAGAAATTGAGGTGCTTGTCTGCGTTTAGTGGCTTGCTCAAAAGCAAACGCAAAGCCAAATAACTTAGCTTCACTAAAGGCACTGGCAAAAAAAGATAAACCAACGGGTAAACCATGAATAAATCCAGAAGGCACTGTCACATGTGGATAGCCTGCAACTGCAGCTAAACTAGATGCGCTACCCAAATAACGATCACCATTAATCTTATCAATAGACCAAGCGGGGCCACCTGTAGGTGCAATAAGTGCATCTAAATCATGTTCATTTAAAGCTTTATCAATACCCTCATTTTGAGAAAGATGCTTTGCCTGCTCGAGTGCATTTCGGTAAACCCCTTCAGTGAGTGCGCCTTTAGTAACAGCGAGTTCTAATGTTTCTTGAGCAAAGAAAGGCATAACGGTTGCAGCATTTGCTTTATTAAAGGCAATAATGTCAGATAATGTTTTTGGAAAGTCTGCAGATACGTGCGTTAGGTAAGCATTGAGGTCATGCTTGAATTCGTAAAGTAAAACGGTGAATTCATGTTCTCGTAACTGCTTAACTGCGTCAATCTGAACATCGATAAGTTCAGCACCTAAGCTTCGTAAAACCTCATAAGCAGCTTCAGCTTTTGCGTCAACCTCTTCATGGTAATTCATAAGGTTACGCACTACACCTAAGCGTTTGCCCGCTAAACTGTCGGGGTTTAAAGCCGCAAGGTAATCAATGCTATCGGGTTGAGAACTAGTGATTGGGTCTTTACTATCAACCCCAGTTAAAACAGTTAGCAAAATAGCTGCGTCAGTTACGGAGCGTGTCATAGGGCCAGCGGTATCTTGCGAATGCGCAATCGGAATAATGCCTGAACGACTCACTAAACCCAAACTAGGCTTAAAGCCCACTAAGCCATTCACTGAAGAAGGGCAAGTAATAGAGCCATCCGTTTCAGTACCAATAGCTGCAACACACAAATTAGCGGCTACTGCTACACCAGATCCAGAACTCGAGCCACAGGGGCTTCGCCCGAGAATATAAGGATTTTGGGTTTGTCCTCCTCTTGAACTCCAGCCACTACTTGAGCGACTTGAGCGGAAGTTAGCCCATTCACTTAAGTTGGTTTTGGCTAAGATAATTGCGCCTGCGCGACGTAATTGCTTGACAATAAAGGCGTCTTCTTGAGCTTTCCAACCGTCAAGTGCTAATGAGCCTGCGGTGGTGCACATCTTGTCTTGAGTATTGATGTTGTCTTTTAACATGATAGGAATGCCGTGCAGAGGGCCGCGTAGTTTGCCTGCTTTGCGTTCATCATCTAGGCTATGGGCTAAGCTAAGCGCGTCAGGGTTTAGTTCAATAACGCTATTTAATTTAGGGCCAGCTTTATCAAGGGCTTCAATGCGTTCTAAATAAGCTTTGCATAAATCAACGGAGCTAAACTCAAATGCTTGCATGCTTGCCTGTAAGTCTGTAATGCTGCGCTCTTCAATAATCATTAGTGACTATTATTACCTTTAAAATCAATGAGAACTGTTGTGGTTACGCATAATTGCTTTACGCGCATCATGATTAAGAAAAACTAGGCTTCTAAAACAAAATATTACTAAGATGCTCGAGTGTGTAGTTTGACTTGCTACCTGATAGTAATATGGCGTCAAAACGCATGGCTACTTCAGTATGTCCATAAACATCTAGCAAATAATGAATAGCTGTTTTACGAATACGATTTAGCTTAGTAGAGTTTAAACTTTCAGCCGCAGTTCCAAACTGAGAACTCGAGCGTTGTCTTACTTCTATAAAGATGATGACCTCATCTTTTTTAGCTATGAGGTCAATTTCGCCACCACGTATGGCGTAGTTTTCTTTTAGAAGGATGTAGCCTTGTGTTTCTAAATAGTGTTTTGCGTGGGTTTCAGACCAGTGTCTTGCCACAGTTTAGTTAGGTGTTATTTGAAGCCGTTCAGCGTCTGCCCAGAGGTTTTCTAGGTCATAAAATTCTCTGGCGTCAGGGCTCATAATATGCACAATGACATTGATGTAATCCATAAGTAGCCAGTTGTTGGGGGGGCCTTCTATGCCTTTGGGTAGAACGCCATGTTCTTTTAGGCTCATTTTTACGCTTTCTTCTAAGGCTTTGAGCTGTAAGCCTGATTCGCCTGTTGCAACAATAAAGTAATCTAAAGATTCAGATACGCTTTTTAGGTCTAGCACGGTTATATCTATAGCTCTTTTGTCATCTAGAGCATCAACGATTAATTGAACTTCTTGCGGTACGCTTAGTGCGGTAATGGTGTCACCTCTATCATGGATTTAAGACAGCTTGTATGTTGTTAAGGGCATTTTTGACGAGCATGCTGTTCGCAGCGTCTGCCCCTAAAACAAGCTCTATGTCTGTGTTTTGCCCATCTATAACAGGCAGTCTATCAATTTGTTGTTTGCTTAGCTGAAAGAGGCTTTTGAAGTAGTCGGCGTCTTCCCAGCTAGTTTGATTGCTTAAAAGGTAAGTCGGTAGTCCCTCTTGAGGTGCTTCTCGTGTGATTATGTTTGTCTTTTCAAGACCTAAGCTGACGAGCTCCTGTAAATAGAGCTCTTCTAAGCCTTGAGTGCCACTTCTATTGCTAATGAGTAGTTTGAGTTCAGGTGCTGTTGCAAAGGTTTTGGCTTCACCCCCAAAGGTTTCTGCTAAAAATTGGTTAACTTCATTTGGGTAGAAGGTTAAATCATTACTTTCTTCTATAAGATGAATGGGTAGTGTGCCTGCTGTTATTTGTAAACTGCTTATGCGAGGTAAGAGTTCTTTAACCAGTGCAGGAGTTGCATTGGTTTCTACATCTGTGAAAAAACTGTCAATCATTGCAGGAAATTTTGTGACCGCACGGACATTGAGCTCTTTCACTCTGGCCAGTAAGGCATTTGCTAGGCGTTTCACGTTATCCAAACGATCTATATCGCCTCTTGATGTAGATCGGTAGCGAATGAATTTGGTGGCATCTTCACCATTTAGGTGCTGCATACCTTCTTCAAAATAGATATCTAAACCACCCGCAACATCTCTATACTGCATGAGTTTAGGTACATAGACATTTACACCATCAAGAGCATCAACCATATTGGCAAAAATTTCAGTATTTATGATTGCGTAGTAATCAATAGGTAAGCCTAAAATGTTTTCAACACTCTGCTTTAAGCCTTCAGCGCCTTTGTAATGATGCATGCTATTAATTTTTGTTTGCCATTCGGGTAAGTAAATATCTCTAGGAATAGCAATCATGGTGACATCACTATTTTGAATGTTGACATAAAGAATGGTGTCAGTTAAAACGCCATCAGCATATCTTTTACCCGTATACGTGTATTGCGCCTCACCTGTTACAGGTGCATAAGTAACCTGAATTTTAGAGCGATCATAACCAATGTCTAAACCTGCTACCAAGAAGCTAGCATGAAACTCGTTATCTTCTAAATTAAGTAACGTGCGTTGCTCTGTTGTTAACTCAGCCTTAGCCACATCACGACTAAACCAGTAACCTACTAAGCCAAGCAGCGCAATAACAATGCCTGCAAACTGCAAAACTCGAGCTCTTATTAGGGTTTTAGGCGAGTTCACAAATTTCCTTATAGACTCTTAAGGTTGTCGGGTGAACGGCTTTGCCTTTGGCGTTAAGATAGCGCACTTTAGAGTCAACTGCTCTTTGATAAGCTCTAGATAGATTGGTCATGGCGAGTTCACGAATGTCATCGTTAACACCACGTCCGGGTTCAGATACATCTGCAATATAAACAGCCATGCCAATAGGGTTTGTGAGTGATACGCCAAAAACATGACCTTCTATTGCACTTAGAACGCGTTCATCGGTCACGCCCCACTGTTCAGCTAGTTTGCGGCCTGCGGTGCCATGTAAAGAAAGCGGATGGCTTCTTTCTAAATCATTACTTGGAGGTGCAAGTTCAAACATGCGTTCTGCATTTAAATCTCTAGCTGCGTCATGAAGTAAAGCTGCTAAGCAGGTTGCCCTAATATCATCTTCAGAAAACTTATTTGCTCTTGCAATAAGTTCTGCCAATATGCTTACACGCTCAATGTGCTCAAAGCGTTTTTGACTAACAAGTTGCCTAACTCGTTTGCAGTAATGATTCAAACTAGACCTTTCACAAGGACTATTCATCGAAAAAATAGACTGATTGGGTTGGCTTAAAGCGGTGTTTTTCAACAATGCAATCTCCGAAGTATGACAAAAAAAGCGTTTATCTTAAGTCCCCTCAGCCTCTTAGCTTAGAGGATATAGCGTATTTGCTTTATAGGCAAGGTGCGCTGACAAGCAGCTTACACAGTAGAGCCAGTGTACTTTAATAATAGCATCCTAAATGTTAGGTTTATGACGACTCAGCCTTTTGTTTTTCTTCATCAAAATACTCAAAAATAGCGCCAGCAATAATGACATCATCACCATCTTGAGCGCCAGCTTTTTTAAGCTGCTTATAAATACCTACATGTTTAAAATGATGCTGCAAATAAGACACGGCTTCAGGGTTTGTCGCATCAAATCTAGCAATGATTGCTTCTAACTCAGGGTTGGTCACTACCCAAGCTTCACCCGACAAGGCACGCTTAACAACTGTACCAGCCACAGTTTTGTTAGTTTTTGTTTTTGCTAAAGGCTCTAAAGCTGGTTTTTCAGGAATAAGGGCAAACAAATTCTCAATTAAATCATCAAGATTGGTTTTCATTTCAGCTGAAATAGGCAAAATGGGTAACCCAAAACGCGTTAAATCTTGAATAATGGTATTAACCTCATGCTCATCTGCCAAATCAATCTTATTTAAAGCAATAAGAGCTGTACGCTCCAACAGCAAATCATCATAAGCTTCTAACTCACGTTTTAAAGCCTCAAAGGTTTCAGCCGGCTCTTGAGAAATGTCCAGCACATAAATAAGCAAACGTGTTCTAGAAATATGCCTAAGAAACTCTAAACCTAAACCTTTACCTTTATGCGCATCTTCAATAATGCCCGGAATGTCTGCCATAGTGAAACGCTTCATATCGCGTTCAATAACGCCTAAATTTGGACTAAGCGTAGTAAAAGGATACGAGGCAATTTCAGGATTAGCGTTAGATAAGGCAGCCAGCAAGCTAGATTTACCAGCATTTGGGTAACCCACCAAACCAACATCGGCAATCATACGAAGCTCGAGTCTTAGGTCTCTTTGTTCGCCTGGTATGCCTTTTTCAAAAAATCTTGGTGCTTGACGTGTTGCGTTTGCAAAAGATGAGTTGCCTCTACCTCCTAGGCCACCTTGGGCTAAGAGTTCAATTTGACCTACTTGAGTTAGGTCAGCTATGACTTCGCCGGTTTCTTTGTCAAAGGCAGTTGTGCCTACGGGTACTCTTATAACAAGATCGTCACCGTCTTTACCTGCTCGGTTTCGCCCTTCACCTTGGCCACCTGTGCCTGCTTTTTGCATGCGTTTGCCAACCAAGCGGTCTAGTGAGGCAACTGCGTCTAAGGCTTCTATGAAAACACTGCCACCTTTACCGCCATGACCACCATCTGGGCCGCCTTTAGGCATGTATTTTAAGCGTAAGAAGCTTAAGCCTCCATCGCCACCTTTACCTGCTTTTACTGTTATATCAATCACGTCTCTAAAAGACATATGTGTGTTGATTGCTTTAATTTACGAGCTTAAAGCAATCGGCTCCTTAGTTACAACTTTGAATCTTAAAAACGAAAAAACGCGAGTCGCAATGACCCGCGTTAGCTTTTTAAATAAACCATTTAGTCAGCTGAAATTGCGTCAGTTGCAACTTCATCTATAATTATAAAACGACCTCTATTGCCTTTGTTTTCAAAACGTACAACACCATTGCGAAGAGCAAAAAGTGTATGGTCTTTACCTTGACCTACATTAAAGCCAGGCTTGAATTTGGTACCACGCTGGCGAACAAGAATATTACCAGCAAGAACTTCTTGACCTTCAAAACGCTTTACACCAAGACGCTTTGACTGGCTATCACGACCGTTTTTTGAACTACCAACACCCTTTTTATGTGCCATGACTTAACTCCTTTTAAGCAATCTCAGTAATACGTACTGACGTAAAGTTCTGACGGTGTCCATTACGGCGACGGTAATTAGACTTCGCTTTAAACTTATTTATATAGATTTTTTTGTCTTTGCCATGCGTAAGAACTTGCGCTTTAACGGTTGCACCCTCAACGAGAGGTGTACCAATTTTAGGCTCATCGCCACCAAGCATAACAACAGGAAAATCAACCGTATCACCAGGTTCAGCTTTTAAAAGCTCGAGTTGTAGAACATCGCCTTGGTTAACGCGGTATTGCTTGCCACCACTTTGAATTACTGCGAACATCTTCATTACCTCCGACTCTCACGCTTGCAGAGTCTGTATAAAATTCTTTTATCTCATAGTTTTGCTAATCAAAATAGGCCTAAAAGCATAAAAGCTTAGCGTAGCTTAAGAGCCAAATAAAGAGTATAGCGGATTAAGCGGTAGGATGCAACTCAAGAAAGTATAAA
>CAYGTA010000274.1:0-6569 GCA_964352605.1 uncultured bacterium
AAACTAAAAGCAGAACCCTTTTTATTAAGCTCGAGCTTTATTTCTTTTGCTTATCTATCTTTTATTGCAGGCATGATTTCGTCAAGCATGGCAGGCAGATTCAGAAAACGATTTAGTTTACGCTCGAGTTTTATGGTTGGCTTTGTTTTGGCTGCGTTGGGTAATTTGGTAACGCTTAGTAATCAGCTGAGCATCATTTTTTTAGGATTGGTTATTGTTTGTTTTGGTAACTGGCTGGTGCAGGGCTTAGCCGTTGGTTATATTGCGACTGCAACTGAGACAGACAGGGCTGGCGCAAATGCTTTGTACATCTTGTTTTACTATTTGGGAGGCAGCCTTGGTGCTTACCTCCCGGGTTTAAGCTATGCACAGTTTGGCTACCCAAGTGTGGTTGCCTTTAGTGTCTTTGCACTTTTAGCAGGCTTAGCTTGTGCTAGCTTTTTAATTAAAGAAGCAAGCTAAGCTAGGTTCAGCTTGCTTCTTTTTTCACGTTGCATTTTTGAATAATTGATACCTAGCACAAGCAAGATGAGCGCAAATCCGGCAATTTCAAACCATTGGTTTGGCCAGAAAATACCAACCATTCCTAAAGCAGCAAAAATACGCGAGAACCAAAACATGTTAGTAAACATGTAGCCTTCAAGAGCTGCTGTAAAGGCACCAAGGGCTGCTATAGCAGTTATGACAGTCCAAATAACCACTAACCATGGCCCCCCGACAATCATTTCAGGATTATAAATCATGAAAAGGGGTATCAGGTAAAGCCCTTTGGCAAACTTCCAAGCTTCAATGCCTGTTTTCATAGGGTTCGCCCCGGCTATACCCGCGGCAGCAAAAGCCGCTAAAGCAACCGGAGGGGTTACATTAGAATCTTGCGAATACCAAAAAATAACAAGATGTGCAATTAAAATAGGGATACCAAATTCGTTAGTAAGAGCAGGCGCAGCAAGAACAGCCAAAACAATATAGCTAGCTGTTACAGGTAACCCCATACCTAAAACAAGACTTGCCAAAATAAGCAAAAAGAGCGCAAGTAGTAAGTTACCACCCGAAAAACTAATCATCAGACTTGAAAACTTAAGCCCCAGACCCGTTAAGCCAATCATGCCCACCACAATGCCCGAAAGCGCACACGCAACCGTTACTGGAATAGCATTTTTAGCACCAGACTCGAGTGCGGTTATAATGGTGGCAAGGCCAGCTCGAGCTAGGGTAGGCACATCATCTTTTTGGGCTGCTTTGACGTTGAGTACAAAGCGACGCAATAAGAAACGTAACACAGCAACTAGTAATATAGAGACAATAGCGACAAAGCCTACTCGTCCTGGTGATACATTTCTAAGTAAAAAGAAGATAAGTATGCCTAAGGGAATGAGGTAATACCAGCCATCTTGAAAGACTTCTTTGAGCTTGGGAAGTTCCTCTTCGGTCATTCCCCGCATACCGCGTTTGGCAGCAATAATATCTACAAATAGATACACCGTTGCGAAGTACAAAATAGCAGGTAGAATACTAAATTTAACAATATCTATATAAGGTAGTTGCGTGTACTCTGCTATAAGGAAGGCACCTGCGCCCATAATAGGCGGCATGATTTGCCCACCCGTGCTTGCAGCTGCCTCTACCCCGCCGGCTTCTTCTGGTTTGTAACCAAGTTTTTTCATGAGTGGAATGGTGAAGGCACCTGAGGTGACAACATTTGCAATAGCACTGCCTGAAATACTGCCCATAAACCCTGAGGCAACCACAGCAGCTTTTGCTGGTCCTCCACGCTGGCGACCTGCGGCAGCGTAAGCCAAGTCAATAAAAAACTTTCCTGCACCTGTTGTCTCTAAAAATGCACCAAACAATACAAAAATAAAGACGACGGTGGCGGCAACCCCTAGCGGTATGCCAAAAATACCTTCTAAGCCCATATAAAGTTGCGAAACAATACGGTCTATACGGTAACCTCTATGCTCTAAGATACCAGGTAAAAAGTCACCTAACCAAGGCAGACTTCCTCTTGAACCTGCCATGGCATAAACAATTGAGATAACACCAATAACCGTAATCGTGACACCAATAACTCTGCGGCTTGCTTCAAGAAGTACAATAGTGAGAATAGCGCCGGCAATAATATCTGTTTGATTTGCAAAGCCTACACGACGTGCAAAGCCTTGTAAATCACTGAGCATATGCCATGCTGGAAAGATTGATGCTGCTATAAAGGTCAGGTCAATTGCCCAGCCCAAAATGCCACGCTTTCTATCTTTCCCAAATGCAGGAAAAAGTAAGAAAACAAGAGCCAGCATAAGGGCAAGATGCACACCGCGTTGATAGTAGGCACCTAAGTTTTTAATGCCTGCGGTGTAAAGCTGAAAGAGTGACAATGCAATAGCTAGGATGCCTGCGATAATAAGTACCCATTTGGTTAGCGAAGGCGTTTCCTGTTGACGTGTCACTACACTTATGTCTGGCTGGGCTTCTGTCATTTTAGTACCACCTGAATAAAGACTTTTTGGTTTTCTACTACGTCACTTAAGGAATAACTTTGTCCTGCATAAACGATGCGGTGATTCACGCGTTTGCTACCCACTCTTAAAACATAGCTATTTTTGGCTACCGCTTCATCAATATCAAAAATAAAATAGCCATCAAACCCATCTGATACTAGCCGTCCTCTATCTGGAATATGACCTAAGCCTGCGTCAAAAGAGGGTGTATGTGAGTCTGTCAGAATCATTTCATAGCCATTCCAGTAGTAATAGTCACTCACCGTTACACCCGTTACAGAATGATTCCAACGCATAATCCAAGTAGGCGTAACAGCTAAAGGCAGCTCGAGTAGAGCTTGTCCTTCTTCATTTTGAACCGTTAAAACAGCATCTTGCGCATTTACATAAGAAAATAAAAGAAAGAAAAATAGTAAGTAAGGAAAGACCCTTCGTACACTTTTAATAGGCACGAAGGGTCTTTGAGTCATAAGGTTTAGTTACCCATCATAAGGTCAGCAGGAATTTCCATGCCTAGCTCTTGATAATATCTAAGAGCACCTTCATGCAAAGGAATAGGTGTCGCAGAAAGGCTAAATTCTGGCGTAGTATTATTTGCACTTGGATGCGTAGCAATAACATCAGCAATATTTGTGTAAATTGCTGAAATAATTGCGTAAGCCAAATCAGCGTCCATTTCTTCAGAAACAACAATCACGTTAGGTGTACCAATAGTAAGTACATCTTCGTCCTGTCCTGTGTAAGTACCACCTGGGAGTGTATAAGCGGCAAATACTTCATTAGCAGTAAGAGCATTAGCAATCTCTTCTTCTGAAAACGCAATAATATTAATGTCTCTAGTTTCAGCTAAGCTAAGAATTGAGCTGGTAGGAGGACCTACACTCCAGAAACCAGCATCAATTTGACCGTCACGAAGCGCATCTGCTGTTTCATTAAAGTTAAGAAGCTGCTCATCAATATCATCATAGCTAATACCGTTAGCTTCTAAAATGGCAGCAGCAGAAACTTCTGTACCTGAACCAGGTGCGCCCATAGAAACACGCTTACCTTCGAGATCAGCTAATGATGTAATACCAGAGCCTTCTATTGTTACTAGGTGAATTGCGTTAGGGTAAGCACTGCCAAGCGCACGAAGATTTGACAATTGTGGTAAATCTGCATCCGGGCCAAAACGACCTGTGCCTGTGTAGGCTTGGAAAACTGTGTCAGCTAAAGCCAAAGCAATATCTGAGTCACCACGTGAAATTAAACCTACGTTTTCTACTGATGCGCCTGTAACTTCGGCAACAGCGTTATAGCCTTCAACGTAGTTATTAATCACTTCTGCGTAGGCGCCACCTGTAGGATAGTAAACACCACCGGTACCGCCCGTTGCGATAGATAAGCTTGACTGAGCAAAGCCCATACTAAAGATAAGGGCAAGCACTAAGCTAGCAGCAAGTCTGTTAAATACAGCCATTCTTTCCTCCATTTACCAAAAGCTAAGCAGATGAAATCAGTGAATACTGAGTCTGTGAACCACTAAAGCCTTGGAATAAAATTTTGTTTCGAGATAAAGCGTAACAAAAATTAAATTTAATGTCAAGATTAAATTTAAAAATTATTTAATGAAAAGAAAGCTATACTATTAAAATCATATAACCTAACCCTAAAGGCCCAAAGCCTTGCCAAGAAGAGTAAGCATTATGACAGAAAATCACAGTCCAGCACCTAAAACCGTACTCAGCGACCAAGCTTATCGCTCTGTACGCTCAGCCATACTCACGGGCAAAATTCCTTTTGGAACTCAACTCGTTGTAAGAGAACTCTCAGAAGTTTTAGACCTCTCCCCCACACCCATAAAAAGCGCACTAACCACCCTAGAAAGCGAAGGCTTAGTCATAGCCATTCCTTACAGAGGCTTCTTCGTACCAAGTTTTGATGCCAGTGATGTACTCGAAATCTACAGTATACGAGAAGCCTTAGAGAGAAAAGCTGCCAGACTAACCGCCATACATGCCAACAAAAACAGCCTTAACAAACTCAACGACATACTCACACAGCAAATACAAGCAGCCAAAGAAGGCAACACCGAACAACACATCGAACTAGACTTAAGCTTTCACCGAACCATCGCCGAAGCAACCCGAAACCAACGCCTAATAGACATATCTCAAAGCGTTTTAGGGCAAGCCCACCTAATTGTTGCAAGCGCTGCACTAAGCCTAGGGCGCTATCCAGAAATAGAAAGTGAACACCAAGCCATCTTAAACGCCATACAAAGCAAAGATGCACAGGCCGCCGAAACAGCAGCGTGGCAACACAACCAAAATACCAGCCTAAGCCTAATAAAGCACTACCACAAACACAACCCTGAAGCACTTGACTTTAAAAACAACCAACTACTCACCACAGAAAACATACTAAGCAAACTAGAACAAGACAAACAGCGAGACACCTTCGAAACAGCACTCAGCGAACTTCAGCAAAACCAAATCACCGAACTACTCGCAGAATACGTAGGTCCCATGGCTATCTTTATACTTAGAGACTCTCTAAGCAAAGCAAAAAACCTAGAAGAACTCATAGACCTAATCAGCCAAAAAATACCCAACCCCCAAAACACTCGAGCGTTCAGAGAAGAACTAAAACAACTCCTACCCAAGCTGTAGGCACCCAGAGGCTAGATTTAGTCTAGCTAAAGCTATTTTAAATAACCAGCAAACAAAGGTTAGAGCTCAGATTTAAAAATGAAAACATTATTTTTTTAATTCTTTAAACGCAATATCTATACTCACCCGCATACGTTCAATAGCTTTAGCTAACAAACCTATTTCATCACTCCGCTTGGCTTCACTAATATCTCCACTTAATCTACCTCGACTGATATCATCAGCAAGTTTGGTTAGGTTCTGAATGGGTTTAACAAAACGCCGAGCCAACAAAAAGGCTATACAGATAACCAAAAGCGTAGTTGCCACAAGAAGCATCAAACCAATTTGACGTGAGCGTCTCAAAGATGCAAATGCTTCGTTGTAATCTTGCTGCACAACCATGGTCCAGCCTAAGTCAGTGGTTTGCGTATAGGTGACTATTTGTTTGTCAGCTAAGCTGTAACTAAAGACCTGCTCAGCTTCGCTCTGCAAAGAAGGATGAAGGCTAAAATCTTGTAAAGCCTGACTTAAATCTTGCGCATTACCATGAGCAATAACTTGCCCTTGGTCATCAAGCAAAAAGGCAAAGCCTGACTCACCAACCTTTGCAGCAACCACCGCGTCAGATATTTCTTGCACCTGAGCAGACATAGCTACAATACCCACTTTAGTCTCCTCAGCATCGAAGACTGCTTTGGCTAACACCAGCGAAGGCTTACCACTCGTGCGACCGATCAGCATTTGCTGACCTACACTCAAATCATCATCCATAACTTGCTTAAAGTAACTACGATCACCAAAGAAATAATCTTCAGGATTTTCTTGATCATTACGACCTATATTTTGACCATCTGACGCAACCGTAAACGCCAAAAAAATCCATTCATAAGTATCACTCATAGCTCTTAAGATCGGACTTTGCGAACCACCATCCATAGCTCGAATAGGCTCTAACTTAGAAGCATACTCGAGCATTCTTAAGTTCATATCTACCCAATTATTGGTTTGCAGTACTAGCGCGTCAGACGTCTTTTGTAGATTTGTTGTAATACTTTCATTAATATCTCTTTGACTAAGGCGAGCATTAACTAGCCATAAACAAGCTAACGGCACAAGCGCTACAAACAACATGGCGCTAAGAACTTGAGGAAACACCCCAAAACTAGGTTGCTTAGACTTATTTGTGCTACTTGGCATTGCTTAAAGCGTATCATTCTGAGGCTTGCAATGTGCTAGCTATACGCTTTAAGTAACCACATGAGATGCAGAAGTCTTTAGACCATCTTTTTGAGAAATATAGCAGTTTTCAGGTTAACCACAGCATTGACTTAGCCCATCCGTTTTTACTCACCTAGTTCGGCAGTTTAAAAAACCTAGATGGATACCAATACCAAGTCCGATCATACGCTTACTAAACTCTAAAGAGATTTATACGCTCCTA
>CAYGTA010000275.1:0-6564 GCA_964352605.1 uncultured bacterium
CCGCCACCCCCTCCACCATCACCCTTACCTGCTCCAACACCAAACCCTAATTGTGGTGGCTTAGTGCAAGAAGCTGAAGATGGCCTTATTTTTGGTGCTATTCAACGAACTGCTTTTTCAAATGCAAGTGGTGGCTTTTTTGTACACACACCCGATGGTGATCAAGCACCTTTTCTTAAAGACAACATGACTGAACCAGGTGCAGATCACCGCATGGAGTACTGCTTTACCGTAACCCAAGCAGGTGTTTACGCCCTAAAAACGTTCGTGGCTGGCTTTGACGATTCAGATGACTCTTTCTGGGTTCAAATTAATAACAATGACCCTTTTCAGTATCTCTTCAGTAATATAAGAAGACTTGATCCGAATCCGTTTCCTAACTTCACTGAAGACTATGCGAGTGATCGTCAAGGCAATGACCCTGTCACCTTTAGCCTAGCTGCAGGCCAGCACTCAGTCAGATTTTTCATGCGAGAAACCGACTCACGTTTAGACAAACTCGAGCTTGAGTTAATAGAAGCTACTGGTGGTCCAGTTGAGCCTAATTGTGCTGGTTTGTTTCAAGAAGCTGAAACTGCTATTTTGACAGGTGATTTTTCTATTGAGACGAGTGCTAATGCGAGTGGCGGTGCTTTTATTGGAACCCCTGAAGCTCCTTTTAAGTTTCAAGCAACTGCACCTAATCCGCATTCTGCTTCTTGGTGTTTTAATGTGCCTGAGAGTGGTGAATATGTCTTACAAGGCGCGTTTCGTTTTACAGATGTTTCACATAACTCATTTCATGTTGTTGTTAATAACAACTTTGCTAATACTTATCTTTGGGATGTAGCTGTGGGTGACTTTGTTAATGACTTCCTTAAAACCCGTGGTGGCCCTGACCCCGCTGTTCTTAATTTAAGTGCTGGTGAGAATAGCTTTGTTTTTTACCAACGTGAAGATGGCACGCGTCTAGATACGCTCGAGCTTATTAAAGTTGGCGATTAAACTGCAACAAATAGTCTAGGTTTAACCTTTTATACCAAGTCCGATCATACGCTTACTAAACTCTAAAGAGATTTATACGCTCCTAAGCGGACTTGGTATTGGTTTCATCGGTCCAAGACCGCGTTTAGTTCTTTAAGGAACTAAACGGAAATGGTATTACAACCAAATAGGGAGTGGTTTTTAGACCACTCCCTATTTAGTTAGATATATCCTAATAGCCTTTTGCATTTAAACCCCTTGCAGTGTTTTAAATGCCGAACTAGCTGAGTAAAAACGGATGGGCTAAGTCGATGCTGTGTTAAAGATAAAAACTGCTATAGTTGTTGCTTAATCAAACGAAATCCTATAGTTAAGCTTTGTAAAATACTTGAGATAATCTTTTAAAAAAGTATGGCTTCCCAGTCAAGGTCATCTAGCGGATGAAAGACATCTACATATTCAAGAAGTACGCCTGCAGATTGGTTTTTGAACATGCCGCATTCTACATGTCTACCTCTTCGTTTTAGGGCTTCAACGAGCTCTACGTAGTCACCGTCACCACTTACAATAATGGCTGTATCGTAGGCATCTTCATAAGCTAAAGATAGTGACTCAACTGCAATGGCAACGTCTATTCCTTTTTCTACTAGTGAGCCGTCTTGCCTACGGTGAAGCCGACCTAAGCGCACGGTTACATAAGGAATGCGTCGTAAAGATTCAAAAAATCGGGTTTGACCTTCTCTTAAATCATTTTCATAGTCATCTGTCAAGGTTGCATTGTAATAATAGGTACGTTGTAATTTGCGCTTGTTAAGCAGCTGCTTAACAAGCACTTGAAGGTTCACTCGAGTGTTTGATAGGTTGTCGCGCATTCCGTTGTATAGATTACTGCCGTCAATAAATATAGCCACACGTTCAGACAAAATAAACTCCTTGAAATAAAATACTTTCAGTTATACATACAGTTAAATAGTAATACTCTTCTAGTCTAACGCTTTTTGCTTTCAACTTGGAAGAGCTTTGTTTGCATTTGTTAATAAATGTTAAACAGTTAGCAAAGACTTCATTAAGGGCTTTGCTTTGGTTTTGTGGCGTTTGGTTGCTAGTCTCTGCTTGCTTTTATCTATGCCTGCTATACTTTATTGTTATGAGTCAACCTATTACTAAAGTCGAGTCGTTTGATTTGGATCATACTAAAGTTCGTGCGCCTTACGTGCGTTTGGCCGGTAAGTATCAGGGTAGTCTTGGTGATGAAATTCGTAAATATGATTTGCGTTTGGTGCAGCCTAATCAGGCTGAGATTCCCACGGCGGCCCTTCATACGATTGAGCATTTATTCGCAGGTTATTTACGTGATGCGCTGAGTACTAAAATTATTGATGCTAGCCCTATGGGATGTCGTACGGGCTTTTACTTAACCGTTATGGGTATTCCTGAAGATGCTGAAGTTAAAGCTGCTTTAGAGCATGCTTTAAAGGGTGTCTTGAGTCATGAAGGTAAGATTCCGGGTTGTAGCGTTTTAGAGTGTGGTAATTACCGTGACCATTCTATTGAGGGTGCTAAGGCTTGGGCTGCGAGCATTTTGGAGCATGAGATTATCATTCAGGAGACCATTCCTATTGCAAGGTAGTAAAGCTGTTTTGTAAGTGGTTAAAGTTTTTGAGCCTAAGTTCTTCTAGTAAGATTAGAATTTAGGCTTTTTTGATGAATGAGTATGAGAGAAATAGCTTTACATAGGGTATTTTCTTCTCATTTATAGTCGATACTCTTATCATTTACACATGCTTAGCACACTCTAAACTCATTCAAGACTCAATTCTCTCATAAACCGCAGACTATACTTTTTGTATGGATAGAAAACCACAAGTCCTCATTGTAGAAGACGAAAAGGAAATTGCGAAGTTCATAGACTTAGAACTTCAAGCAGAACAATATGAAACTATTGTTACCTATGACGGTGTAACTGGCCTCTCAAAATTCCGTGAACTCAACCCTGATCTTGTTGTCCTTGACCTCATGCTACCTGTACTGGATGGGCTTGAAGTCGCAAGACGCATACGCAAAACCAGCAATACACCCATTATCATCTTAACAGCTAAAGACAACATTGAAGATAAAGTCTTAGGCTTAGATTCAGGTGCAGACGACTATCTTGTAAAACCCTTCTCTATTGAAGAGCTGTTAGCAAGAGTTCGTGCTCACTTGCGCCGCGTAAACCCAGCAGTAACAGGCGAAGTACGCGTAGCAGACCTCGTCATGAACCTAGACGGACGTGAAATCTTTAGAGACGGGCGCCGCATAGAGCTAAGTGCCAAAGAATTTGAACTTCTAGAACTCTTTGCACGCAACCCCGGCAAAGTCTTCAACCGCTTCGAAATCGAAGAAAAAGTCTGGCCCGAATACACAGGCGGCAGCAATGTTGTTGATGTATACGTAGGCTACCTAAGACGCAAACTCGAGCGTGACGGTGAGCGCAGACTTATTCATACGGTACGTGGTGTTGGTTACGTCTTACGTGAAGAGTAAGCCATTCATAGAAGCATCATCTAAACTTGTTAGCATAGTGTCAAGACGATAATAAAGACCCTTTATGCCGTATGTTTTTATTAACAAAATCGTCTAGAAATACAAATCAATATGTCATTAAGAGTTCGACTCACGCTTTTTTATACCCTTTTCCTAGCTATTGTTTTAGGCTTAGTAGCTACCGCTGTTTATGCCTTCACGCAGCGCTCTTTAACGCGCTCACTTGAAGAAAATACCAAAGAAATCTTTGAACGCATTGACGCGCTCGAGTATGCAGAAGAGGGCGTTAAGACCTTACCGCAAAATGCTTATTTCTTAATTCGTCCTTTTGCAACTAAGCCGATTTCTTGGGAAGATTTAAAGCAGGGCTTAACCATTCAACCTGATGAGCCCCCTATTGCTAAGCTACCAGCCTCTAGTGCAGCACTTTCATTTTTAAATCAGCAGGGCATTAGCTTTAGATCAGCTGGCTCTTATGTTCATCAGAATCCTAGCCGCGATGACTTGTTTGATTATTTATCAGATGATGAAGTCAAAGCTTTATTTGATACTCAGCAAAGCTTTGCTCGCTTTCGTGTGAATGGTAACGACTTAATTGCCTATACAAAACGCGGTACCTTTGAAATCGAAAGCATTAGAGAGGAGCCTTCACGCGCTCCAGCTCTTTTTATGGTTGCGCTCCCCTTTCCTTCTTCAACCTTAAGTGGCCTAAGAAGCCTCCTTTTCAGAACAACCTTGATTGCCTTTGGTGTCTTTGCACTTGGTGTCTGGCTATTATCATCTAGAGTACTGTTACCTGTAAAACGCGTAACTCGAGCGGCTACTTTGGTTTCAGGTCGAGATTTATCGCAACGCGTACCTATTCCTAAAAGTAAAGATGAAATGCATGACTTGGCTGAATCACTTAACCACATGCTTGACCGTTTACAAGAATCTTTTGATACTCAAAGACGCTTTACAGCAGATGCTAGCCATGAGTTACGCACACCCGTAACAGCTATTGTTGGTCATGCTAATTATCTACTGAGACGCACTCAGCCAAGTGATGAACAAAAAGACTCACTAACCGTTATTCGCCGTGAAGCAGAACGTATGGCAAAACTCGTGAATGACCTTTTAGAATTAGCAAGGGCTGATGCAGGTTTTTCTATAAGCCGTGAACCCATGAACTTAGTTGATGTTGCAGAAGCTGTACATATGGAAATAGCGCCCGTGGCAGGTCACGCAGAAATAGTTGTTTCAACAGCTGAGCCGTTAGCAGAAGTATCGGGTGACGCTTCAAGACTCAAACAAGTCATGCTTAACTTGGTTCAAAATGCCTTAAATGCTGGCGCTACTCAGATAACCATGTCGATACAAAATGAACGTAAGCAAGTCAGGCTAGAAATTCTAGATAACGGACCCGGCATCCCTAAAGAATCAATCCCTCATTTATTTGACCGCTTTTATCGGGTGGATGGTGCCCGCTCAACGCGAGGTAATGGCAGTGGGCTAGGCCTAGCCATTGTCAAATGGATTGTTAATCAGCATGAAGGCACCGTAACAGTTGAATCTCGCATAGGCGAAGGAACTGTCTTTACAGTCTTGCTACCCTCACTTAACCCAAAAGCTACTGAAGTCAATATTTTGCAAACCTTTGCAGGGGTAAGACCCCCAAGTAAAACCAGTTCAGCCAGCTCAGGCTAACTCCAACTCGCCAGCAGCTCCACCTGCCCAGACGACCTATCAACAAACAACTCAACCACACGCGCACCCGCCTGAGGCTCGAGTGTATACCTTTCTCTACCATCTTCAAGCATGTCTAATTCGCCTGCCTGAATTACGTCTGAAGCCAACCACGCTTCTAAATCTTCAGAATCAGTTTGAAAATTAACGCTAAACGAACGACTAAACGGCCCACCCGTTGACTTGACATCTAACTCAGTTGCATTATCAGCAATAGACTCGAGCCCAGACCATTTGAGGGCAAGTAAGAGTCGCTCGTGTTCAATAACGCCGTCATAAACAAAGAGTACAGCGACAACGGCAAGTATCATAGAAACAGCAGCAAGAATATATCTTTTTTTCATAGGGTTTCCTTAAAATTATGTTTTATTGGCTTTCTTTGCAATTGGCGTTTAACCAAGCGGCAAAGCTTGCCTCATCAATCTCACTGGCAGCTAAGGCAACGGTCATAGTAGTTACTTCTGCCTCAGTTGCCTGAAAACTATAGTTATTTTCTTCTAAAAAAGTTAGACCAATAGCAAGACCTGTCCGTTTACTACCATCTACAAAAGGATGCTTACGAATAATGCCACTAATGTAAGCAGTTGCAAGTTCAAAAATACTTGGCTCACCATAGGCAAAAAGATGTTTAGGACGCCCTAATGCAGAGCTAAGTCCAGCTGCATCTCGAGTACCCTCTGCACCACCAAATAAATCTAATAAATAACTATGGAGCAACCTAACTGCTGCGTCTGGAAACCATTTAGGTTCTGGCATTATTTAGCAAGTTCTTTAAAGGTATTTCGGTAACGCTTAATGATATCTTTTGCAGATTCTAAACTATCATGGACCTCTTGATCAAAAGGGCTTAATTCTAAATTTCCATTGGTATTTTCGACAATAAAAAGCTTATCGCCTTTTTCAAGTGCTAACTTAGTAAGAACATCATTAGGTAAAATAACACCTGTTGAATTGCCAATAGCTCTCAATTGTGTTTCACCTAAAACTCTAGACATATAGCAATGTTAGCACAAATGTTATAACAACACTCGAGCTTAGTAATCATTTAGTAAAGCGTCTGTACGTGTATCTCTTTTAACCTTAAGCCATCTTCTACAACCATAAACATGAAACCAAGCTTCCACGGTTTCACCTTCAGGGTTTTTAAGCATGAATGCTCGGTCAATATCTCTGTCATCAGGATTAGTTATAGATGATGGTACTTCTGGAATCTCACCATAACTAAATTCTGTAAGGGGTCGCTCACCACAGTGAGGGCAAGTTAGTTTTAAACTCATGTATTCCTGTTACCTTTCTATTGTTTTCATTGTGAATATTCAGCTACTAGAACGCAAAAGCAACTAGGCTTTT
>CAYGTA010000276.1:0-6530 GCA_964352605.1 uncultured bacterium
CTTCTAGGTAATTATCATGAGACAAACAAAAGGCTTTACCCTAATCGAAATGCTCCTAACCATGAGCATTCTACTTACCGTGCTTGCACTCGCCTCACAAGGCATTGTAAGCATCATGAGAATCAACCAAACACAAAATGCGGCAGCAAGCGCACAAGCCAAACTTCGCAGCACCAGCGAAGCCATAGAACTCTACATACGCGGCTCAACCCTCGGAGGCCTATCTTCAGTACCTTATTTACCCAGCCAAAACAGCATCTCCTTTGCAAGCCTCACAGGCTCGAGTGGTTTCCAAATCACGGCAACCGGAAATAGCAAAGCTACCGTTCTGGCATCTGACCTAGAAACCACAGACTTTGAAAATGGTCAAGCCTTACTTGTAGCAGGCAACGGAGAGGCTGTAGTAGTTAACAACGTCAGCGTTAGCCCAGCAGGCAGCGGACGGTTTGAACTTAGTTACGACAGCTGCGCTAACGCTGCCTTTACAGATATAAACAACGCCAAAGTTCACGCAGCTAGCCTGCACGGTTTTAGATACGACAGTACAGCACAAGAACTCTACTACCAAAGCCAAGCCGGAACAGAAGTACCCGTAGCCTTTAACATAAGTGACTTTAGACTCGAGTATATCTATATGAACACAAATGGCGGCTCGAGTCGTGAAATTCTTACTACGCCCGAAATCATAAGTGGTGTACCCCAAAAAGAAAAAGGCGACAAAACCTTAAGAGCCATTAATATTGTGCTTGAAGCCAGCTTTGATATAGGTCGTAAAACCGTGAGCAGAAGTTACTCGAGTCTTGCATATTTAGGTGACTTGGGTGATACCCAATCAGGTCAGTACAGTAGTTATTTTGATACCTTGAAAGGAATTAAACCATGCAGCTAAAGCAGTTTAGGCAACAGGGTATTGCCTTGTTTTCTTCACTTATCTTTATGGTGATTGCGGCTGGCGTTTTACTACTTATTTTTGGTAGTACGCTTCGCGAAATGAGCCATAGTAATGAAAGTGGTCAAGTTACCAGTACCTTACTTTTGGCCCGTAGTACTGCTGCTTTGAGCGAAGAGGTTTTTAATAGCCACATTGTTGCTGAATTAGAAACCATTATTACAACTCGAGCGAGTGCTACAAACCCAAAACCTTTTGGTAGTGGCGCAAACCCTGACCCTGATAGTGTCGCTAGTGACTTGCAAGGCGTTGCTACTGACTTGCAAAGCAAGATTGATGATTTGGTATGCAGTGTTAATTTAAACCCCATTGGGGGCACGGGCAGCGCAAGTCTAAAAATCTATGTATCTGCGCAAGCTTGTGGTGATGCGCTTCCTTCATCCATTAAGCTTCCGGCTGGCTCATATGTAACAGGTAGTGGCGCTGGTGCAGGCGATACTTACGCAATACCTTATGTTGCAGTTGCAGAAGCCTCTATTGGTGACTTTAAACGCAATGTTGTTATTCAGGGCGCTTATCATTTTGTTTTAACGACAGACACGTTTGCAAAGTACGCAAGTTTTACGAACTCTTTTAAAGATTCCACAGGTAAAGAGCTCTGGTTTGGTTCCAACACTTTACTAGATGGTCCTGTTCACACAAATCAAAGCTTCAGATTTGCAGGGCAACCTTGGTTAGGTGGCAAAGTAACCAGCGCTGGTTTTAGTGATTCAGCTCTAAGTGGTGCATCTGAAGGTGACACAGGTGACGCTACCGGCGCTACTTACTGGATAGACGGTAGCAACTTTGAATTTAAAGATGCCAATACTTTAAATAGCGATACCAGTCACGGCAATACCACACCTAAATTTGCTGGTGGTGTTGACTGGGAAGTTCCTTTTATTCAGTTACCAAGTAACGCACTAGATCAAAAGACACAAGCAGCAAACTCTGGTCTTAGCTTAACAGGCCCCCTTTACAGTCTAAAAATGTGGGCTGCTAACAGTTCAGGTGTAGAACAAAGTTCAAATGCCAGCCATCAGTACATAGAAGCCTGCGTAAGTGTAGGCAACTGCACACAGTACCGCTTTTCAGATAATCAAAAACTCGAGAGTAATGAGTCTGGCACTTGGACTCAGGTTCAAGCAAACTTTAACGGTCTTGTTTATGTAGAGGGTGGTGGCGTTGAACGCATGCTTGGTCCACAGCGTATTGGTAGTAATATTGACAGTGCTAATCCCGCGTTTGCTTCTTTTGCACAACTCACTGTTGTTGCAGAGGGCTCTGTTCGCATTACTGGCGATCTTAAATATGAAGATCCACCTTGTACAGGTTCACCAAAGCGAAATACCAATGGCAGCATTACGGCACCAAGTTGTAACAATCTAACTGCCAAAAATGTTTTTGGTGTGTTTACACCAAATGATGATGTTCTGATTGGCAATGGTAATGCTGATGCGAGTTTAAACGCTCCCGATGATATTGCTGTTCATGGTAGCTTTATGGCCAGTACCGGCAGCATAAAAGTAGAAAACCATGACATGGGTTTTCCTAGAGGCAATGTGCGTTTACTAGGCGGCATGATTCAAGATGCTTATGGTGCTTTTGGTAAAGGTGCACCTGACAGCATGAACAGTGGTTATGGTCGTCAGATTACCTACGACCCTCGCTTCACTCAAGGCCTTACCCCACCTAGCTTTCCAGGTCGAGGTAAAACACTAATTCGAGAAACCAATGGTGTTTTCTTATTTAAATACGGTCAGCGTGAGCAAGTAAAACTCTAGCTATATAGCCTTTTGCAATTAAAACGTTTGCAGCGTTTTAATTGTCGAACTAGCTGAGTAAAAACAGATGTACTAAGTTGATGGTGTGTTTTACTTGAGAGCTGCTATAGTTGCCGCAAATTGACCTGCACTGCTTTTAATGTTTTAAAGCTTGCAGAGCTAATAATATAAACTTGATGCGTTGCGCTTGCGGTAAACAAAGCAATAAAACAAAATAGCCACTAAGCTAAAAAGCCCTGCACATAAATGCAGGGCTTTGTGTTGAAGAGTTTGGCTGCAAGCTGTTTTGCAGCCTAAAAAGCACAAGCAAGGTAAACTCGGTTTATGGACTTACAGATAGCAGGAAAACTAGCCTTAGTTACAGGAGGCTCTAAAGGCATAGGCTTTGCCGTTGCAAAAGGCTTAGCCGAAGAAGGCGCTACGGTCGTAATTAGCGCAAGAACCGAAGCAACCGTTGATACTTCTGTAGAAAAAATACATGCCCAAGGTGGCAAAGCACATGGCATTGTTGCAGATGTCAGCACTGAAGCAGGCATAAAAGCACTATTCACTAGTTGCCGTGCAGACTATGGTGACCCTGACATTTTACTGGTAAATGCAGGCGGGCCACCTGCAGGAAAAGCTGAAACGTTAAGTGAAGAAGAGTGGCTAAATGGCTATCACTTAACCCTCATGAGCGCCGTTCGTTTAGCCAAAGAAGCGCTACCAGCCATGAAAGAACAAAACTGGGGTCGCATCATTAACATAACCAGCTTATCTATAAAAAGCCCGGTGGCAAATTTAGCCTTATCAAATGCATTACGAGCAGCCACAACTGGTTTTGCCAAAACGCTATCTACAGAACTTGCAGCGTACGGTATAACCGTAAATAATGTAGGCCCAGGCTACACCGCAACTGAACGCCTAAAGCAACTCTTCCCCAATGAAGGCGATGACGCTGCTTTGCTAGAAAGCATTCCTGCAAAACGCTTCGGTACACCTGAAGAAGTTGCCTCTGCAGCTGTTTACCTAGCCTCACAACAAGCAGCCTACGTAACAGGGCAAACAATCATTGTAGATGGTGGCGCAGTCAACGCAACTTACTAAAACATAAGCTAAAACCTATTGTTTCGAGTAGCTAACGCCACTCGAAACAAGCTAAAAACATTGAGCACAAAAAGCGGATATATTTTAGCGTCTAGATAGCTTAAGCTTTAAGCATGACAGCAAGCATGAACAAACAGCAAGCCGCCCAATGGCAAGCTATCTTAAATAAAGATACGCAACAAAACTTTGTTTATGGCGTTACCTCAACAGGCATTTACTGTTTACCCTCATGCCATTCACGCAAACCCAAACCCCAAAATGTACGCTTCTTTGGCTTTGCAGAACTCGCAGAAAAAGCAGGCTTCAGAGCCTGCAAACGCTGCAAACCCCAGCACAACAGCCCACAAAACCCACAACTCGAGCGTGTCAAAGAAATCTGTAACTATCTTGAGGAGCATTCTCAGGATAGTCTTAGTTTAGAGCATCTTGCGAAAATTTTTGAACTTAGCGCGTCATATATTCAGCGGTCTTTTAAGCAGCATGTGGGTATTTCACCGCAAAGGTACCTTGAGGCTTACCGCATGAACAGCATTAAAGAGGCGCTTAGTGAAGGTCAAGATATTGCTGCAGCACTTTATGACGCAGGTTACAACTCGAGTAGTCGGCTTTACAGTAAGGCTAATGATTATCTGGGCATGACACCTCAAACCTATAAGAAAAAAGGAGTAAGCATGCTTATTCATTACAGTATTAACGATAGTCCTTTAGGTAAGCTAATGGTTGCCGTTACCGAAAAAGGTGTTTGCTCAGTGCGTTTAGCAGATAATGCTGAAACACTAAAAAAAGAATTGTTTCTTGAGTTTGAAGCAGCTGAGATTCACGAAGACAAACTAGCTTTAGAGCCTTGGGTAAACAAAATAGTAAGGCACTTAGAAGGCAAAGAACCCCACCTTGAGCTGCAAACAGATGTACGTGCAACCGCGTTTCAGCAGCAAGTCTGGCTTGAGCTTCAAAAAATTCCTTATGGTGAAACGCGTTCTTACAGTGAAGTTGCAAAAGCCATGGGTAAACCCAAAGCAGTACGTGCCGTAGCAAGTGCCTGCGCTAAGAACCCCACAGCACTCATAGTGCCTTGCCACAGGGTTGTGCGTAGTGACGGCAGCATGGGTGGCTTTAGGTGGGGGTTAGAGCGCAAAGAAGCCTTGTTAAAACAAGAACGCAAGCAAGCTACTACTTAAGTCTGAAGTCACACCTAAGAAAGCTGTTTTACACTCGAGTTATGTCTCTTAAAATTGTGAAGTTTGACCCTCAAACCGCGTCAGATGCTGACTTTACTGACCTTACTGCCTTTAGAAATGCCATTCGTACCGAAATAGACCCAAGTGCTTCTGCTAGATCAGTTGAGCACACCATGAATAACTTAAAGAATATTCCTCCTATAGCTACGCTACACTTATGGCTTGCTTTTAAAAATGAAAAGCTTGTTGCGGCAAGTAATATTGTCATTATTGATTTTGAAGAAAATAAACACTTGGCTCAAGCCTCGGTACAAGTACTAGCCGAATACAGACAGCAAGGCATAGCTAAAAAACTCTTAAACCCCCTTTTAGAAGTAGCTGAAGCAAATAATAAAGAACTACTGATAGATGATACCAACAGCCGAGTAAGCGCAGGTGAAGCGCTCATGAAACGCCTAAACGCCAAAGAAGGCCTAGCTACACACATTAATCAACTGCTGCTAACAGAGCTAAATAAAGACCTTATGGAAACATGGCTAACACAAGCTAAAGAACGCAACCAAGACTTCGAACTCTTACGCTTTCAAAACACTATTCCTGAAAAAGAACTAGCTGCCTACTGCCTCATGAAAGACCTCATGAACACCCAGCCCTTAGGTGACTTGGAGGTTGAAGACATGAAACTAACGGCAGACTTCATAAGGCAACAAGAAGCCCATCGCAAAGCCAAAGGTGATAAACACTGGACACTCATAGCCAAACACAAAGCCACAGGAGACTTTGCAGGCTACACCGAAACCCTATGGAACCCAGATGACCCCATAACCCTAGAACAAGATGACACGGCCGTCATGCCCAAATACCGCGGTCATGGTCTAGGCAAATGGCTCAAAGCCAGCATGTTAGAAAACGTCATGCAAGAGCTACCCCAACTACAACGCGTACGCACAGGCAACGCCGATTCAAATGAGGCCATGCTGCGCATAAACACACAAATGGGCTTCAAACCCTTTCAGGCTTCTACACTATGGCAAGTGAAAGTAACTGAGCTAAAAAGTTATTTAGAATCTTAAAAACAAAGCTTGTTTTTCAAAGCAAGCTAATTACGCTGCTTTCAAAACCACATAATCAGATAAATTCGTAACCGCACCCAAAACCACACACCCCTCAAACTCGAGCCATGCGTGCGCTTCAAAACCTTTAGCTTGACTCACCCCTATTTGCAAGTCAGCCCTATGACCATGCTTAGTCAGCAACACTTGCGCAGCGAGTGCCTGCACTAAGCAAGTTGCTTTAGGCACATAAGCACTCATTAAACTAACGTGATAGCAAAGCTCTGCTACTGAAAAGCTTTGTTTTTCTTTTACCCTTAGTTTTTTAACAGCCGTCATGGTTTTACTAGCATTTAAATGCAAACCAACACGCAGCAAGCAAAGCCAAAAAAAGGCCTCTAACAGCAAACGCCGCTTAAACGTATCTGCCTTTAAAAACGCAACTAACTTATTCATACCTTAACTACCAGTGTGCAAGACAAAACCCAAAAACCACTAGCCA
>CAYGTA010000277.1:0-6521 GCA_964352605.1 uncultured bacterium
TCTAAAAGAGGCTGATCTATTTCTATGCTGTCGCCAACTTTAACGAGTAAGCTAACTACAAGGCCTGACTCTATGCCTTCGCCGACCTCTGGAAGTTTAAATTCTGCCACGTAACGCTCCTTCGTCCTTAGGCTTCATACGGGTTAAGTTTATCAGGCTTTATGCCTAAGTCTTTAATGGCGTTTGCTACGCTTTTGGCGTCTAACTCGCCCTCTAATTGAAGTGCGTGCAGGGTTGCTAAAACAATATGTTTAGCGTCAACTTCAAAGAAGTCACGTAGTTCTTCGCGCGCCTCGCTGCGACCAAAGCCATCTGTACCAAGACTATATACATTTTTGGGTAAATGACTTGCAAGAGAGTCAGGTAAAATCTTCATATAATCACTTGCTGCTACAAATACACCTTTAGCTTCTTTTAATTGTGCATAGGCATAAGACTCTTTAGGGGTTTCTTCAGGATTTAGGCGATTCCAACGCTCAGTTTGCAAAGCGTCATAGTGCAACTCTTTATAACTCGTTACGCTCCAGACATCAGCAGCAACTTTATAGTCATTTTCAAGAATCTCTTGTGCCTTTAGTACTTCATTCATAATAGCGCCGCCACCAAAGAGTTGCGCTTTTAACTTAGTACGCTTTTTGCTACTAGGCTTAAACTTGTAAAGTCCTTTTAAGACACCTTTTCTAAGCTCTTCACGGTTTAAATGCTCAGGGCTAGCAGGCTGTGCATAATTGTCATTACCAACGGTTAAGTAGTAAAACAAGTCTTCTTGAAGTTCATACATGCGGTGCATGCCTTCCTGAATAATGATAGCCATTTCGTAAGCAAAACTAGGGTCATAAGCTTTCAAATTAGGAATAGGGTAAGCCAACAAGTGAGAGTGACCATCTTGGTGCTGTAAGCCTTCACCCGCTAAGGTTGTGCGACCAGCCGTTGCACCAAGCATAAAGCCTTTGCACCTTATATCGCCAGCTAGCCAAGCCAAGTCACCAATACGCTGAAAGCCAAACATAGAGTAATAAATGAAAAACGGAATCGTGTTAACACCATGCGTAGCATAAGCCGTACCTGCTGCAATAAAAGAAGACATAGAACCAGCTTCGGTAATGCCTTCTTCTAAAATCTGACCACTTTTTGATTCTTTATAGTAAAGTAAATTTTCTTTATCAACAGGTTCATAAAGCTGACCCACAGAAGAAAAAATACCAATTTGCCTAAAAAGTGCTTCCATGCCAAAAGTGCGAGCCTCATCAGGAATAATAGGTACAACTAAGTCTTTCCATGTTTCGTCACGCAACAGTTTACGCAAAATCGTCACAAAAATCATGGTTGTTGAAACTTCACGACCTTCGGTGCCCAGCATGAACTCTTCAAAACTTTCAAAAGCCGGTGCAGCTATAGGCTTAGCCTTAACGAGCCTTTGGGGTACTGAGCCACCTAACTTTGCTCTTTGCTCAATGATGTAGTTGTACTCGGGGCTTCCCTCTTCAGGTTTATAAAAAGGAAATTTACTAATATCCTCATCACTAATAGGAATATCAAAACGGTCACGCATGTACTTAAGCTCATCTTCATTAAGTTTCTTCTGCTGGTGCGAAACATTTTTACCTTCACCCGCTTCACCCATACCGTAACCTTTAACCGTGCGAGCCAAAATAACGCTTGGTGAACCGCTATGGTCAAACGCACGCTTATAAGCTGTGTAGACCTTAATAGGGTCATGACCACCACGATTAAGCTTGCCGATATCCTCTATAGTCCAACCTTCAATAAGTTTTTTGAGTTCAGGTGTATTAAAGAAATTATCACGAAGTTCTTCAGCACCAAACGCAGCGTAACGTTGTGACTCACCGTCAACAAGGCGACTAAAGCGCTCTACCAAAACCCCATCATGATCTTTTTCAAGTAGCTTATCCCACTGGTGATCCCAAACAACCTTAATAACATTCCAGCCTGCGCCTCTAAACGAAGCCTCAAGCTCTTGCATAATTTGCCCATTACCATGCACAGGACCATCTAAACGCTGCAAATTACAGTTAATAACCCAAATAAGGTTATCTAAACGTTCACGACCTGCCATGCGAATAGCACCAAGAGTTTCAGGCTCATCGGTCTCACCATCACCCAAAAATGCCCACACTTTTGCGTTTCCCTGCTCAATATGCCCACGATTAACAAGGTAGCGATTAAAGCGCGCCTGATAAATACTCATGATGGGTCCAAGACCCATAGAAACTGTGGGGAACTGCCAGTAATCAGGCATTAACCAAGGATGCGGGTAGCTCGATAAGCCAGGTGTATCTTGTAATTCACGTCTAAAATTACGAATAACTTCAACAGGTAAACGATGTTCAACATAACTACGTGCATAAATACCGGGGCTAGCATGACCCTGAAAATAAATCATGTCAGCATCAACGCCAGCGTCAGGCCCGCGGAAAAAATGATTAAAGGCAACCTCATATAAAGTAGCCGCAGACGCATAAGTAGAGATATGCCCACCAATGCCATCACTAAATTTATTAGCACGAACCACCATAGCCATAGCATTCCAACGAATCAAATTGCGAACACGACGCTCAATCTGCAAATCACCTGGATACTCAGGCTCTTCTTCAACAGGAATAGTATTAATGTAAGGCGTTTGCGCAGTAAAAGGAATCTTAACGCCATGCTTATGCGCATGCTCCTCAAGGCGCTCAAGAATTTCATTTACACGATCAGGCCCACCACTCGCCAAAACATATTCCAAAGACTCGAGCCATTCTTTGAGTTCGGTGTCGTTTAGTTTTTTGAGTTCTGCGGGTTCTAGTTGTGAGCGGTCACTGTTGAGTATTTCGTCTAGGACATCTGCCATTTCTGACTAACCTCTTTCTTTTGAAAATAAGTTGGGTGTTGAAACAGTTCTTGCCTACTTCTCTTTAAAGTTCATAATACGTCTTAAAGCTTCTTAGTGTACGTCAGTTATTTAGCAAGCACAAACTTTGAACTAAGTTCAATTTGTTGCGCTCTTAGCAACATTCAGTTTAAAACATGATTGCCTATAAAAACGTGCTTTTACTACTAACTGTTATAGACAGCCGCGTCGAAAGCTTAAGCTAGCAGCACAGTTAAGCGTTCATATTGATTGCTTGTAATCTAATCTGACTTAAATAACTGTCGTAAGACTTTGTAAGTCTCTAGAGTAGTAAGCTCATACTTCTTCAGTTTTAAGACACGATTAAATCAGTCTAAAATAAGCCTTAGCAGTGGCTTAGGTTTTAAACACTAATGGCACTAACAAAGCGTAGAGCTAGCCTAAATAAGCTTTAAGGCTTGCTCTAAATCAAAAATAAGATCATCCGCATGCTCTAAACCCACACTCACTCGCAGTAAGTTTTTAGGTGTTTTAGACGTTTCACCCTCAATACTCGAGCGGTGTTCTATTAGGCTTTCTACGCCTCCTAAGCTGGTAGCTCTGGTGAAGAGTTTAACGTTTGCAGCTAGCTTAATAGCGTTTGCTTCGCCCCCTGCAACCAAGATAGATAACATAGCGCCGTAGCTTGTCATTTGTTTTTTGGCTACTTCATGGTTAGGGTGGCTTGCTAAAGCAGGGTAAAATACCCGCTCTATTTTAGGCTGCTTATCAAGAAAATGAGCTATCTGAGTTGCATTTTCAACATGACCACGCATGCGGTAAGGCAGGGTTCTTATGCCGCGCTGCACTAGCCAGCAATCAAAAGGAGAAGGCACGGCACCCTCATTTTTTTGTACAAACACAATGCGCTGCCAAAAGGCGCTGTCTTCTTTAGTGGTGACCATGCCACCTAGCACGTCACTATGCCCCGCAAGATACTTGGTTGTAGAGTGCATAAGTAAATCAACACCCAAATCAAAAACAGGCTGCATGGCTGGTGGCGTCCAAGTATTATCACAAGCAACCAAGGCATTGCAGGTTTTTGCAAGCTTAACGACCCCCTCAATATCTGTAATTTTCAGCATAGGGTTACTGGGTGTCTCAATCCAAAGAAGTTTGGTGTTAGGTTTAAGCGCTGCTTTTACGGCACTTAAATCACTCATATCAACTTCACTTAGCTCTAAGCCCCAAGGCACAAAAACCTGATTTAACAAGTTACGAATACCCCAATACATATCATCAGGAATAATGGCATGATCACCCGGTTGTAACGCTCTAAAAATAGCGCCCGCCGCAGCAGAACCACTACTAAACGCCGCAGATGCAAAGCCACACTCGAGTGCTGTTAGGCAGGCCTCTAAAGAAGCGCGGTTAGGGTTTGTGCTACGTGTATAAACATGCCCATGAGGAAAAGAACCATCAGCTTCACGCTCAAATGTTGTGCTTAAGTGAATGGCTGGCGTAAGAGCGCTGGTGGCTGCGTCAGTTTGGGTGCCTGCATGAATGGCTAGGGTTTCAAGTTTGGGTTTCATAACTACTTAGCTTACTGAGTTCATGAACAGGAAAGCAATGAGTGAAAAGGCAAAAGGGGTAAGGGGAAGGTAAAAAAGCATAAACCTGTTTTATCTTTTTTCTTCGCTTCACTACTCGCTAAAGTGTTTTCTGAGATAAACTATTTATGGCCAGAGGGGTAAAGCTAACGCGCTAAGGAGAAGGCATATGAGTATAAAGGCAAGCATTTTAGAATCTTTAGACAAACAACAAGATGCACTGACGACTATAGCTAAAGATATTTGGGATCATCCTCAACTAGCTTTACAAGAAACCCACGCAGCTAAATTGCAAATTGATACTCTAAAGCAAGCTGGCTTTGGCACCGAAGAAGGCGTTGCTGATATGCCTACGGCTTTTATAGCAAGTTGGGGTCAAGGAAACCCTATCATTGGTATTTTAGGAGAATACGACGCACTACCTGGCTTATCGCAAGCTATATCTAGCAAACGAGAACCCCTAGTTGAAGGGGGTGCAGGTCATGGTTGTGGTCATAATGTCTTTGGAACAGCTGGCGTAGGTGCTGCCATAGCCGTAAAAGAAGCCCTAGAAGCAAATGGTCTTTCAGGCACTATTCGTTATTACGGTTGCCCTGCCGAAGAAACCCTAACAGGTAAAACCTTTATGGCAAGAGAAGGTGTCTTTAATGACCTAGATGCCGCTATTACTTGGCACCCTGGTAGCGCTAATATAGTTGTAAATAACTCATCTACCGCCATGAACTCATTCAAAGTTAACTATTACGGCGTATCTGCCCACTCTGCAGGCGCACCTCACTTAGGCAGAAGTGCTCTAGACGGCGTGCAACTCCTGGATATAGGCGTAAATTACTTGCGTGAACACGTTATACAAGAAGCCCGCATGCATAGCGTTGTAACCAGCGGCGGACAAGCCCCCAACGTTGTACCTGCCTTTGCGCAAGCATGGTGGTACGTTCGCGCCCCAAACCGCAAACAAGTAGACGAAATATACGCTCGAGTTCTAGACATAGCTAAAGGTGCAGCTCTTATGTCTGGCACTACGCATGATGTTGAGTTTGTGACAGGGTGTTATGACTACTTACCCAACACCGTGCTTGGTGACACTATGCTTGAAAACATGAAAACACTTGAAGGCAGCATGGTTTTTAGTGAAGAAGAAGAACGCTTCGCGCAAGACTTACAAGATACCTTCCCGACAGGTTCGGTAGAAGGAGGCTTAGCCAGATACGAAAAAGCAGCAAAAGCCTTTGAAAGCAAAAAACCTAACGGGGCTTTAAGTGCAGCCGTACTAGAACACGAGAGTAGTGCGCCAGGTATGGCAGGCTCAACTGAAGTTGGCGATGTGAGTCACATAACCCCTACTGTGCAAATAACCAGCACCTGCTGGCCTATAGGCACGCCCGGACATAGCTGGCAGACCGTTGCAGCTTGCGGCTCGAGTATTGGTATGAAAGGCATGATGTTTGCTGCAAAAAGTATGGCCTTAACAGCTTTTGATTTGCTTACCCAAGAGGCTGTTCTTAAAGAAGCAAAAGCTGAATTTGAAGCTGCTAAAAAGAATGACCCTTACGTAACGCCTTTACCTGAAGGCACAAAAGTACGTTAAAGAAGAGCTAGAAACGCCCTAAATAACAAATCCTGCGACCTTTTTAAGGAAGCAGGATTTGTTACGGAAGGGAAGAATGAAAAACTTAATCATAGTTTAAACTGCAAGCTCTGACAAAAAACTGACATTCTGCTGTTAAGCTTTTCACTCTAATACTTAACTCATTTAATCGTGTCATAAGACTGAGTGAGTCAGAGCTTACCCCGCAAAGCCGTCTCGACTACGTCGGCAAGGTCGGAATTATAAAGCAGTGCAACATTTATAATTCAGCTTAGTATAAAGCCATTCCTTGCGAAGCTCTAAACATTAAAGATTTGCGCCTTTTGTACTACACTATAGCTATGCTTTACTCTGCAGCCATCATGGCAGGTGGTTTTTCACGACGCTTTGGTCAAGATAAAGCCCTCTACAGTTACCAAGGTAAAGCCATGCTCGAGTGGGTAGCGAGTAGCTTTGAAGGTTTTGAAGACGTCTTTATAGTCACAAACCG
>CAYGTA010000278.1:0-2369 GCA_964352605.1 uncultured bacterium
TGGTTGTGGTTCTGGTTGGGGTTGTGGCTGAGGGGTCGGATTAGGTTGTGGCTCTGGTTGCGGTTGGGGTTCTGGTTCAGGCTGTGGTTCGGGTTCAGGGGCTGGAGTCGGATCTGGCTCAGGAATAACCTTGTTACTAAAGCTAACATCAGCACTTTCAATTTCATAGCCACCCGTATGGATGCGTTTAAACAACAAACTGTTATCACCATCTTGCCACCAAGCAGCAGGCGTATCAAAACTAAAACTCAGTGTCACATCATTATGATCTCCACTTGCATTTGCACCAAACAAAATAACAGGCCCATTACCATTAATAAAAAGCTCACCCTCATCACTAAAATCAGGATCAACCACCCGCATAGTTAAACTTGCCGTTGCTAAATTAGCAGGCTTAGAAAGCTTCAAACTCGCTCGAGCTTGACTGCTAGCACTATTACGCAGCGCAACAGGAAAACCTTCAGGAATAACTTCAGCTTCTTCCGGGGCGGTTTCTTCAGGAACAGGACTTAAGTCATCATTAGCAGGAAGCTTACTAAATTGAAGTTGACCAGCACTAACCCTGTAACCAATGCTTTCTAGGTGAACAAAGCGAAGTTCGTTATCGCCATCTTTCCACCATGCACTCGGGGTAGACCAAGAAATCTCAACAAATTCGTCATTAAAGTCGCCACTTGCCATAGAATCAAACAAAATTAATGGGCCATTACCATTAATATAAAGCTCACCTTCATTACGAAAATCAGGATCAAAGGTTGTGAGTTTAAGATTTGCAGAGGCCGCCGAAGTAGGTTTTGAAAGCTCAAAAGTATGAGACGCCTCTTCAGGTACTGCACTGCGCATAAGATCAATTGATAAGTCTAAATTAACAACAGGATACTCAGCAGAAGGCACAGGCTCAGTAGGTACTTTTTCAATAAGATTCAGTCGAAATTGTGTAAAGGTAGCGCGACTCACCAGCTCAGGGTCCCGACTGGTTACAGCAAGACCCACAAAAATGCGCTCAGACATAACAACACGTTTGCTAAAAACAACCGACCAATCTTCACCATTGCTAGATTCCAAAGCAGTAAAAATATCTTCTCGGCGCTCAAGCTTTAACCAAGTACTGTTTTGCTCACCCGAAACGGTATCACTGTCTTGCCCTTTAGCGTCACGCCATAAAAACCAATTACCATAATCCTTAGTTGCTGTTAAAGCCACATGAGCAGCATCCTCAGTCAAGTCATTACGCATCATAATGCCCGCTTTTGCCCAGTCATTTGGCGCATCGAAAGACTCGAGTTTGACAACAATACTACCGCTGCCCTCTAAAGTTCGGTAAAGAAATTGAAAGTTGTCATTGTGCTCCCAAATATCTTTGCCAGCAGCTTCTATAAGAATACCGCCACCAGCTGCTTGGCTTACTTTAGCTGGCGTAACGCTTTCACCTATAGTTATAGATTCCCAGCCTGTGAGTAGTTTGCTAGGTTGCTGAGCTGACTTTGTGCAAGCTGTCAAAGCTAGCGCTACGCTTAGTAAAAGAATAGTTAATTGAATAAAGACGTGCAACTTGAGACCAAGCTTTTGCATTTACATGACTCCACAACGAAAACAGCAAGATGAAATTTGAACCATTGAAAGAAAAGCAACGAAAACCTTCAGGTTCATCTTGCGTTAGAAAATAGTTTTGAGGAGTTCCCACCTTCGCTCTTCAATTACACAGAACATACCTAAGAAAGATCTGAGGAAGCTTAGAAGATTCTAAGAGTTCTGAGAAGGGCTTTGCCCTTGAGAACTGAGAATATATCATAGATTTTTAGATAATTGTAAGAGTGCCTTTGATTAGTGTTAAGAAGACCGGTGTTTTTACGTGGCTTTTACACAATTTTGTTGGTCTTTCACATGCCAGCCTCCAACTATAAGCCATCAGAATTCTAAAATAGTAAAAATGAGTTTTGCTAATGATTGGTGCTAGCTCTTGTAATGAATAAGAGGTTTAGAGATAATTGACATGCCAAGCCTTGGATGCCGAAAAAAGGTAATTTAAGCCAAAGTAAAAGTGTCACTTCAATGCCAAAAACACAATTAATCTTAAAGCAATAACTGCTATATTAGTGCTAGTTGGAGTAACGCTAAAGTAATGAGGTAAGTATGTTTAACTTTCACAGCATTAATGGTCAAATAGTTTCAAGCCAAGACGCAAAGTTAGATGCCACAGATATTGGCTTTAGGCGAGGCTACGCTGCCTTTGATTACTTAAAAATATATAAAGGGCAAGCCATATTTATAGAAGATCACCTCGAGCGTTTCGAAAGTTCAGCCAAAACGCTAAGGCTAGCCATGCCCATGAGCAGGCAAGCACTCAAACAGCAGGTACTCGAGCTTAT
>CAYGTA010000278.1:2469-6506 GCA_964352605.1 uncultured bacterium
CATGAGCAGGCAAGCACTCAAACAGCAGGTACTCGAGCTTATCGAAAAAAACAATGCAACTGAGGCAGGTTTGCAGCTTTTCTTAACAGGCGGAATTGCTGAGGATGGCTTTACACCTGCTGAACCACAACTGGTTATTTTAGTAACAAAGTTACCTAAACCCAAAGCAGAAGCTTATGATAAGGGCTTAAAGCTTATTACGCATGAGTATGTGCGCACACTACCTGAGGTGAAGAGTAACAATTACTTTATGGCGGTTTACTTGAGTAAAGCCATGCAAGATGCCAATGCAATTGATGTGCTTTATCATGATGGTAAAAGGGTCTTAGAAACTACGCGTTCTAATGTGTTTATTGTAAAAGAAGATAACAGCATAGTTACGGCAAGTAAAGATGTTTTACCTGGCATAACACGCAAGCAACTCTTAAAGCTAATACCTAAATTCACAAAACTAGAACTGCGAGATGTAGCACTAGAAGAACTCTGGAGCGCCAAAGAAATCTTTATTTCAAGTACAACTAAAGGCGCTATGCCCATAACCCAAATAGATGACAAAGTCATAGCAGACGGTAAGGTTGGCCCCTTAACCAAAGCTCTTGGCAAAGCTTTTCAAGAGCACTTAGAAAACTACATGAGTACGCTGGTTTAAATCTAAAGGCTGTTCATTTACTAGGCAGCTTCATTTATATTGAAATCAAATCAGTGAAGCTGCCTAAAATAAAACACAAGGCACAAAACTTCATTTAAGCCTAAAAAAATAATCTAAAAGCTATTTCAAAGCCACACAAACACTCGAGTAAGAATTTTGTAAGAGTTTGCTAGGTAGAATGCGCGCGACATGCAAGCGCACACTATGAACCCCAAAGCAAACTCAATTTACAGCCTGCGTCAACAATGCTCAAAACTCGAGCTTGACATGCTTACGCAAAACCATGAACAAAGTTTGTATGCGCAATATCAAGAAATTAGAATGAAACTAACTCAGTCAAATGAGCTAGATTTACTTCTAGATCCACGCGACTAAGTACTTATTTTTTTGCGTTCCTTCACCAAACCAAACATCAAAACCCCATAACCCACCACACCAATAAGCGCAAACGAGAACCACTGAACCGCATACCCCAAATGCGACCCCTCACTAAGCTCGAGTTCTTTATTAGGCAAAGGTAAAACAGTAGTCTGAGTGGGCTCTTGAACACGTAAATCTAAAACTAAGGGTAACAAGTCGTAAGGCATCTGCCCAGCAAGTCTCTCCGTATCAAAGTAAGCCGTAATAACCAATTCACCTTCAGGGTCTTTAGGTGTTAAGTTAGACAAAAAACCTGTCGGGCGAGAACTTGGCTCTAAAAGCATACCTTCTAGAGTTACTTCTTCACTTACAGGTAAAGCTTCTTCAACAGGTGTTGTTTTAAATTGAAACGGAACCCAACCACGTTTAACCAACATAGCTTTACCCTCCTCAAGAATCAAAGGCGTTAAAACATAATAACCAGGTTGCCCATCATAGTTGTTGGCACTACGAAAAAGTACTTCCTCAGTAGCATCATAAACACCTGTTACAAAAGTAGATCTAAGCAAAATACTCGTCTCATTAGCAGCAGGAACATCTGTACTAAAAGATGCCAACAACAGATCTAAAGGCAACGCCTCTTGCGCAAAGCGTGACTCTAAAAGCGCATTACGCGATTGCCTTTGCTCCAAACGCCTAAGCTGCCAAAAGCCAAAATTAACAAACAAAACAGCTAAGCCAAGCGCACAAGCATGCAAAACTAACCAACGAGGTTTTAAAAGAAACATTTAATTTATCAACAAGTAAGCAAAGCTCATGAGTAAAGCAGTGAATACTTCTTACACTTTCTTAAACAGAAAAAACTAGCTAACATCTAAACAATAAGCTTCACAAAACAAATTAAATAAAGAAAGCCCTATCAACAGACATAAGCAAAAACAACAACGCCAAGTAAAGCATAGAAAACTTATAAAGCGGTAACGCAACCGCCTTCGTAACCTTAGCACCCGTATTTACAAACTGATACAACTTAAAGGTACGAACAATCAAAACGGCATTGAGCAAAACAGAAAAAACCAAATACACCCAACTAAACTCACCTAAAACAAAAGGAACAAGCGTTGTAACAAACGTTAGAACGGCATACAAAAGCATCTGCACAACCGTTGCCTTATCACCAATAACAATAGGCGCCATAGGCACACCCACAGCCTTATAATCCTCCTGAATCATAAGTGCAAGCGCCCAAAAATGAACAGGCGTCCACATGAAAATAAGCGCAAACAACACCCACGCCATAAGCCCAACATCCCCCGTAACCGCAGCCCAACCCACCATAGGTGGAATAGCACCCGCAGCACCCCCAATAACAATATTCTGCCAAGTACGACGCTTAAGCCACATCGTATAAATAACCACATAAAACAAAATACCAGCCCAGCTAAGCAAAGCCGCCAAGACATTACTCGTAAGCGCAATAATCACAAAAGACAAAACAGTAAGAGCAACACCAAAAATAAGTGCACTCTTGTTAGAAATAACCGACGTAACCGTTGGTCGCTTAGCCGTACGCGCCATATTCACATCAATATCACGATCATAAATCATGTTAAACACACCCGCAGCAGCAGGCGACATAAACCCACCCACAAGCATACCCAACAAAGGCACCCAACCCGGAAAGCCCTTAGCTGCCACAAACATAGCCCCAATAGTCGTAAACAACAACAAACTAATAACCTTAGGCTTAGTCAAGGTAACATAATCACGCCAAGTCGCCTTCGGCGTAGCATTTGTAGTAAAAACTTGATTCATAGGTAACTTTCTAATCATATCTAGCAACCACCAGTCTAACTCAGCAAAAGCACAACAAATGTGCCCTTAAAAAGCAATCTTGCCACATCACCCAAAAAAGATGACACTAATACCTTAAGTATATGCCTAGAAGCCCTACATACCTTTGGACAATTGTCCTCAAAAACCTTCACACAAGATTAAAAAAATTTTGAGTAATATATTAAAACATTTGCAGCGATTTAATTGCCGAACTAGCTGAGTAAAAACAGATGAACTAAGTTGATGTAGTGTTTTACTTGAAAGCCGCTATAAGAAAAAGATTATGCCAGCAAAGTCAGAAGCTCATACTTTTTGCAGTTCCATGAACCATTGCACCCTTGGCTGAGTTGGTTTGTTTTTACTCCCCCGGGTCGCACGAATGGTCTGATGGTGCAACCATTCGTGGAAATGCTATTTGAATCTTTAGTCAGCACTGCCAGCCTCTCAAGCTTCACCTAAACTACAGCGAAAAAGACCAAGTCTGGTCTGGCTTACCAAGAGTTTACTTTGTAAAGCTTAATAGGAAGTACTGTAGAAAAATAATCAAAGTCTTTATCAGTAGTAAATATTTGACAATTATGGTTCACAGCAGCAGCACAAATAAGGAAATCTGTATTAGCACCCTGAATTCCCTTAGTTCGACAGTCATTATAAAAGCTAGCAGCAAGCTCAAAATCTTGAGTCTCGAGTGACATGTCAGGAAAAGCTCTTAAAGATACTTTTAAACGCTCGAACTGCTCCTTTTGCTTTATACCAGAAAGCAGTTCTTGTCTTACACTCGCTAATAATTCAACTTGGCTATCTGAAATAAGCTCTTTGAGCACATCAATATAAACACTACTACCCGAATGCCTTCTGAAAGCTAACGACCATATAACCGTATCAACAATAACCTTCATTCGCGCTTACGTTGCACCTTATAATCATAATCTTCGTCATAATCAATAGTTCCAAAAAGATCAAACAGTTTTAATTGTTTACGCCGCATAACATACTCTTGCAGCGCTGCTTCAACCACGGCACGTTTTGTGCGATGCCCACCAAGCTCGAGTGCTTCTTGTATGAGAGTGTTATTTATTTGCAGATTGGTTGCCATGTGCATATGATTGCACAAATACTTGCACAATTATAGGCTCTGAGCTGACACAAGAAAGCGTTAGCTCAGCACAGGGTATTAAAAGACCTACCCTTA
>CAYGTA010000279.1:0-2599 GCA_964352605.1 uncultured bacterium
GTTTACTTTATTAATAAAGTAAACGCGATCTTGGATCGTCGAAACAATACCAAGCTAATTTCTCAATGTTTGGTAGGGTGAATAGAATATGCAACAAAAAGATGTAGTTGTGACTGAAAAAATCACGTCTACATCTTTTAAAGCTCAAGCAAAACTCGAGCTTTTACTAACAAACGCTTAAATAACGCTCTTTCATTAGCTTTACCGTTTCATCTCCGGGGCTATCCCAGATTTCTTGATTAAAAATTTCGCACTCTATGGGTCCTGTGTAGCCTTCGGCTTCAACAGCTTCACGTAAGCGTCTTATCTGAATGTGCCCATCGCCCATCATGCCGCGTCCTTTTAGAACGTCAGGCATAGGGGTAATCCATTCGCAAACATGAAATCCAAATGTATGACCTTTGGCACGTTTAATTTCAGTGTAAACAGTTGGGTCCCACCAGACATGAAACACATCAATAATGACACCCACTGGCGTGTCATAATCTGGAAATTCTTTATTAATAGCAATTGCAAAGTCATTGGCTTGAGCTAACGTAACAATTACATTGCGATCTGCCGCGTAGATAGGATGCAGGGGTTCTATGCCTAATTTAACGCCCTGTTTTTGTGCGTAAGGTGTGAGTTCTGCAATGCCGTCATAAACCATTTGCCGTGCGCCATCAATATCATTGTGAGCGTGAATACCGCCACAAACAAGCACGAGCGTATCTGTTCCAAGCGCAACACATTCATCAATTGCACGTTTGTTATCTGCCAGCGAAGCAGCTCGTTTTTCTTTGGTGTCAGCAGGAAAAAAGCCTCCCCTGCAAACACTCGAGACTTTAAGGTCATTTTCTTTTAAAAGCTTGACAGTTGCGTCTAAACCTTGCGCTTCAACTTTATCGCGCCATAAACCAATCCAGTTTAGACCCGCTTTACGGCAGCCTTCTATGGCTTCTTTGGTTGACCAGTTAAAGGTTGTGTATTGGTTTAAACTTAAGCGCGAAGTGTCTTTAAAAGCTGTCATTATGCAACAGCCTTAGCATGCTTAAGCATGCCTTGCATACGCTTAATGGCAAGTTCGGGTTGGCTTAGCAGGCCGGCTTGGTCAGCTAGTTTAAAAAGTTCTACAAAATGCTCTAAAGAGCGTTTATCTTCTAAGCCCCCAACCATTTTGAAGTGATCTTGCTGACCGTTTAAGTAAGCCATAAAGACAATCCCTGTTTTGTAATAAAAGGTAGGGGTTTCAAAAATATGGCGCGATAACGGTACGGTTGGTGCAAAAATACGCTCATAACTTGCTAAATCACCAGACTCGAGTGCTTGCATGGCGGCAGCAGCGGCAGGGGCAATGGGGTCGAAAATGCCAAGCAGTCCATGACTGAAACCTTGCTCATCGCCTTTAATGAGTAGGTCGTAGTTAAAGTCATCGCCTGTGTACATTTTGACCCTGTCAGGAAGCTGTCTGCGCAATTCAATTTCTTTTGCGTCATCTAGCAAACTCATTTTCATACCGTCAACTTTGTCGGGATTTGCTTTGATTATTTCTAGCAAGGTCGCGCCTGCTTCACGCCAGTTATTTGAACCCCAGTAGCCTTTGAGTTTAGGGTCGAACATGTCACCTAGCCAGTGCAAAATAACAGGTTGTTGAACTTTAGCAAGAAGATGCCCATAGACTTTTATATAATCATCGCCACTTTTAGCTACTGCAGCGAGCGCACGTGACGCCATAAGAATAATCTGCCCACCACAAGCTTCAACATGGTCAATTTGTTCTTCGTAAGCAGCAATGACATCTTCTAAGCTTAAGCTCGAGTAATCATCTGCTAACTGGTCAGTACCTGCGCCACAAGCAATCAAACCGTTTACTTTATTTGCCTCGGCAACAGAACGTGAAATAAGCTCTTTAGTCGCAGCCCAGTCAAGCCCAAAGCCACGCTGCGCTGTATCCATAGCTTCAGCCACGCCAAAACCGTAACGCCATAAGTGATGACGAAACGCTAAAGTGGTATCCCAATCAATAACCGCTGCTTTACCTTCACCGTTATCAGCCGTTTCATCTGCAACAACATGAACCGCTGCGTAAAGAATACGGCTTGAAAAAGGCTTTGCTGGCGGCTGATAGTTCGTGGGTTCAGATAAACTGTAAAGCTCGAGCTTTCCTTCTTTGTTAGGCAATTGAATACTTAGACTCATAAGGCTCCTATAGGCTCAAATCGGGCACGTCTAACCAGCGGCGTTCTTCCCAGCTTTTTAGACCTAGTTCGGCAAGTTGCACGCCTTTTGCGCCTTCAAATAAATCGTACTCATAAGGTGTATCTAGCACAACATGTCTTAAGAATTCTTCCCATTGTGTTTTAAAGCCATTGTCAAAGTCTTGGTTATTAGGAACATCTTTCCAGTCCGTGTAAAAATCAATAGGGCTAGGAATATCAGGGTTCCAGACGGGTTTAGGGGTCATGCTGCGATGCTGTATTTTGCATTCACGAAGCCCAGCAACCGCGCTACCTTCAGTACCATCCACCTGAAAGCTCACCAGTTCATCACGGTAAACTCGAGTACACCAGCTTGAGTTTATTTGCGCAACAATGCCGCCTTCAAGTTCAAACATGGCGTA
>CAYGTA010000279.1:2699-6463 GCA_964352605.1 uncultured bacterium
TCAACCAGGCGTTTTAGTTTTTGTAAGCCTTGTAAGTAAAGCTTGTCATGTACAGCGCCGTTCTTTACGCCTGCTTCTGTTGCAAGTCGCGCTAGCTCAAGTGCATCTTCAACACTTTCAGCTATGGGTTTTTCAGTGTAAATATGTTTGCCTTTAGCAATGGCTTTTTTTATGTTTATAGCTCTGTGTTGCGTTAATACTGAATCAAAATAGATCGTATCTTCTTTGTTGGCAAGGCAGGCATCTAAGTCTGTACTCCAGCGCTCAATACCTGTTTCTTTGGCGAGTGCTTCCATTTTTTTGGCATTACGCCCTACTAGAATAGGGTCAGGCATAAGTCTATCTTCGTTAGGAAGTAGCAAGCCACCTTCATCCATAATTGCTTTTATAGAGCGGATCAGGTGCTGGTTTTTACCCATGCGCCCTGTCACGCCGTTCATAATAATGCCTATTCGCTGTTCTGCCATACGCTGCTCCTATGTGTTGTGTCGCCTGTGAGGTTTTCTAGGCGGGTTTCAGACTACTATCTGCTTTAAGTTGACATTTAACAGCTAACTCACCTGCTTTAAAAGCATGCTCTTGAGTCATGGCTGTCTCGCTTCGGTTTAAACAATCAAGGATCAACTTACCAAAAAAAGGATGTCCCACTTTACCGTTTAGGTCTAAGTGATACTCACCTTCAGCATTGGCAATGTAAAGATGATTCCCTGTGGCTTCTCTAGCAATATCGGTATATTTACGAAGCTCAATCGTGCCTTCAGTTCCTAAAATCACCATACGACCGTCACCCCAAGTGCTTAAACCGTCAGGAGTAAACCAGTCAACTCGAAAGTAATTAGAGCAGCCGTTATCTCCTTTTAGGGTAGCTTCGCCAAAATCATCAAGCTCAGGGTAGTTGGGGTTCGCAAAATTGTCTACTCGAGCGCTTAGAACTTCGGCATCTTTGACACTGCCGTAGTGCAAGAACTGCTCTATTTGGTGGCTACCAATATCACATAAAATGCCGCCGTAGTAAGCCTTTTGAAAGAACCAATCTGGCCTGGTGGGTATGCGTAACCTGTGAGGACCTAAGCCTAAAACTTGAATGACTTTGCCTATGGCGCCCTCTTGAATAAGGTCGCCTGCATGCATGGCACTTTCAACGTGTAAGCGTTCGCTGTAATAGACCATGTATTTTTGCTTGGTTTCAGCTACTTTTTGCTTTATTACTTCGAGTTGCTCAAGGCTGGTAAAGGGGGCTTTATCTACAAAGTAATCTTTTCCTGCATCCAGTACGCGTAAGCCTAGGGCAGCGCGTTCACTAGTAATACAGGCAGCAGCTACTAGTTTTATTTCTTCTTTTTCTAAAACAGCAGCCTCTGAAGCCAAAACTTCAACTTCTGGGAATTTCTTTTTAAACTCCGCGAGTTTGCTTTCATCTGGGTCATAAACGTAGCGTAAACTTGCCCCTGCTTTAATCAACGCCTGACACTGACCATAAATATGACCATGATCAAGCCCTATTGCTGCAAAAGGAAAGTCTCCTTCTTTGCAAACAGGTTTAGGTGGCCCTGCAGGTGCAAATTGCGATGGAATCATGCAGGTTTACCGTTCATTGCTTCGTAAAAAGGGTCACCTGCTTTGATTGAGCCGCGCGCAACTGTCTCACCTGTCATGGCTGATTTATACATACTAGCGAGAAACTCTAAGGTCATTCTTGCACCCTCACCTGAGGTTAAAGGCCGTTTGTTTTGATCAAAACAGTCAAGCTGATGCCTAACCTGATAACCAAAAATACTGCGTTCTTCTGCAGGCAAGTTAGACCACGCTTCAAGTTCAGCTTGCTTTGTTGAACCATCATAACTAGAGTAAGTCCAGTCTTTATTTTTATAAGAATAAAGATGCTTGAGCTCGACAGTAGATTCTTGAAAATCCATACGAATATAGCTTTCTTGTCTTGGTGAAACCACTGAGTTAATCATGTTGCCAATGGCACCACTTTCAAACTGCACCAGTGCCATAGATACATCTTCAACTTCAATATCATGGTCAAGCGTACCTATTTTTGCACTTACATCTTTCCAAGGGCCATAAAGCCACAAGAACAAATCCATAGCATGAATACCGTGACCCATTGAGCACCCCCCCAACTCGCTTGCCCATGTACCCCGCCAAGGCACAGCGTAATAAGCATCATCACGGTACCAAGTTGTCTGACAAATACCAATCATGGGCTTTCCCATAGCACTATTCTCTATTAAATCCTTAAGATGCTGCGCTCCAGGGCCAAAACGCCACTGATAAACACTGCTACAGTAACGCCCTGTTCTAGCTTCCGCCTCAGCAATCTGATCAAGCTCTCTTAAAGAAGCTGACAAGGGCTTTTCACACAAAACCCAACTACCAGACTCGAGTGCTTGAATACTCAGTTCAGTATGTAAATTAGGGGGCGTACAAATATGTACAATGTCTGGTTTTTCTTGACTCAGCATTGTACCTGCATCTGTGTAATTAGCCGGAATAGTGAAACGCTCACTAAAGGCTTTGGCTGCTTCTTCACGAACATCTACTGCAGCAATAATCTCAGCATCGTTAACTTCATTTTGCAAAATTTCGGCATGCTTAGCTGCTATGCCACCTGTTCCAATAATCGCCACACGTTTTTTTGACATAAATAATTACTTAGTCTCCTTTTGAATAATGCCTTCAAGTTCTAAAGTTGCTGGGTCAAAGTAGCGGTTTAATGCACCACAAAAGCCCGGTGTTTTAAAGCTATCGGCCTCAATTAAAAAATGATTTGCTTGCTCCAAATACTGGCTATTGCCCTGCTGAAGCATAGCAATATGAGCAAGTGACAGCTCAGCTTCTTGCAAAGGGCCGTTGTTAATAACAGTTTGCCAGCTCGAGCGTAAATGAGTGGTTCGCTCGGTAGCTTGTTCGTAAAAGCGGCTTAACGCTTTTCTACCTGTATCTTGTCCTTTCTCAAAGGCAGTTTTTAAGTCTAAAAAGCCTTCAACACCTTTATCTCGCCTTAGATATGCCTCTTCAAAACTGCTGACTTTCATGGCTTGCTGATAAGCGTCAGCATTGTTTAGCAGGTCTTCTTTAAAAGAAACAACATTGTCTCCTCGTTCTGGTAGACCACTATTTTGCATGACAATAAATAATTCTAGGTCTTTGTTTGGGTTTATGAGCCTATGTACAGTTCCTGGGCTAAAAATAAGTACTGAGCTTGGCTTTAGCTCGAGTTTATGAAAGCCGTTCCAGTCAATCATTTCAACAAAACCTGAACCTGCTGTTACAAAGTACATTTCGCTGCACATTAGGTGCACATGAGGCGTGCCTCCCAACTGCCCGTCGGGGGTAAGCGTGTCATAAACTTTGAGTCTTGTGACTAGCGTAGCCCCTGGCATTCGCAAGGGCGGTGCTTTGAGGGTTTCAAGCATTCGCAAGTTCTCCAATTTTTTCCAAATGGCTAATATAGGCCTGTAAGGACTCTTGATTATGCTTACGAATAACGGCTTCAAAACGATCAGCATCTTGGGCTTTGAGCGCTTCAAAAAGTTCTTTATGTTCTGCTTGAGCAAAGGCTACGCGTTTGGCTGAAACTTCTTGTAAGTAGTAGTGTCTGAGCCTGTCCCAGTGGTCTAGCGCTTCACGTAACACTTTATTTATAAGTCCCATTTCAGCAATTTCACAAATGTACTGATGGAAATCTTTGTTATGAATAGACCATTGGTTAGGGTCACCTGTTACGCTTGTCATTTCTTTCATGAGCTTTTCTA
>CAYGTA010000280.1:0-6462 GCA_964352605.1 uncultured bacterium
GTTAAAAACATTTGTGAAACCCAATTCTTTAATTCTGCATCTATTTTATCTAAAGCAGATTTATACCTATTTTAGCTTTTTTCTAGCTTGTAGCTTGCGAAAAATTGCAAAGAAGAAGGCCCCGTCAAATTGACGGGGCCTTGCGCGTGAATTGTTACGTGTTACTAACTAAAGATTAGAAAGTAATTACGTAAGTAATCTTGAATGCTTGAGCAGCGCTGGTATTAGCACCATCGTTACTATCATATGCAGCATATGCGAAGATTAGGTCGTAGTAATCCCAAACAACTTCGTAACCACTAACAGATTGGTCAAGACCGTTGTTCTCATCACCTTCTGAAATATCACTTGCAGGATCACCAGCAGTAACAACATCGTTATTAATGTTAGTACCACTCCATGAACCGTATTTAACAGTTAGTGTGCTGTAGTCGAATAAGAATTCGCCTAAAGTTACACCAAATGCATATTGAAGTTCAGTAGATGTGAAAGTATCAGCATCGCTGTGATCAGTTGTTCTGAAGTTAACAGCTGCTTCTAAGCTTGGTTGACCAATAATATTGAAAGTATCAGTTTTAATACCTGTACCAGCTTTAATCGTTGTTGTGTCATCAGTACCAGCATTGGTGTCATTAATAGACTCAAAACCAACATAAGGTGAGAAGCTTAAGAAACCAAGACTAAGGTCAGTATCAGCATCAACAAAGATTTTGGTTGATGTTAAGTCAGCACCTGATTGCTCGTAGCCAGCTGAAATATCAACGCCACCAATTAGGGCGTTTGCAGAGTCACCATCGTGAACTAAGCTAACACCAAAAGCATTGTCGTCAAATGGAAGTGTTGGTGAGTCTTTAAGAACACCAGCATCATCTAAGTTATCAACGTTCGTACCGTCAACACTTGCTGAGTGGAAGAAGCCTTCAATAGCAAATGCAGCGAACAAGTTAATTTGAGCGTCAATACCAAATGCTTGAACTGATTGAGTAGTTGAAGTGATTTCGTAGCTGTCAAAGTAGAAGCTTAGAGGGTCAAGAATGCCAAACAAGCCTAAACCTGCTTCAACACCAAAACCAGTTTGATCAAGATCAAAGTCGCCGCCACCAAAGTCTACGCCGTCCCAAGTTTCTGGCATTTGGCGGAAGTTAGCTGAAAGGCTATCAATAATAGGGAAGCTAGCAAGATCAACATCTGCAGTGACGTAGAAAAGTGAGTTGCCAGTACTTTCGTTAGCAAATTCAAAGCCTAAGTCAATAACACTAATGCCGACTTGACCATCAACACCCCATACACTGTAAGTGTCGTTATCGCCATTAGTATCTGAAACTTCACCAGCACTAGTAGTACGCTCAACAAATGAGAAACCACCAGTTGCGCTAATTGCGTCACCAGAAAGAGGCGTTAAAGTACCACGAACACCACGGAAGTAAGTGTCAGTAGCTTCGAAGGTTGCATCACTATCAGCATCAAGTTCACCATAAACAACAGTTAAGGTAGGAGCTAAGAATGCTAAGAAGTCAGGTGAACCAACATTGGCTCTAAAGCCGTCAGTTTCAACATCTAAAATGTAGTCAGTGAATGATGAAGCTACTTCTTGACCAAAAGCGAAGGTTAATGGGTCAGCGCCAATTGGCTCAAAAGTAGTAGCAAAGTCTTCGATTTCGAAAACATAATCAGGGTCAGAATCGCCATCAACATCCATCTCATTTAAAGATAGTGTCATTACAGATTCAAAGCTGTTAAGTGCACGTGGGCTACCTGCGCCTGCACGGTCAGAACCAAAACCAACAGTAAGTTCAACAGTTACGTCTGTTTCACCTTCGTCGTTAGTAATGTCTGCACGGTCTTGTGCAAATTCACCAGCGTCAATGTCATCATCATCAACAACAAAGTCGTCTTCTTCACCAGAGCTGAAGTTAGATCCAGCAATAGTGCGATCTTGACCACTGCCACCAATAGCACGATCTATATCAAATGCATTGCCGTTTACGCGGAATGCTTGATAAACAGCTTCAATGCTACCTGAGATAGTGAATAAGTCTTCTTCGATTTTTGTTACACGTGCTGTTAAGTCAGCAATTGCGTCTGCTTGACCAGCATCAGCAGCTTCTAGAGCAGCAACACGGTCACGAAGAGCAACTTGGTCACGACGAAGTAAGATGACAAATTCACGAATGTTAGCAATATCGCTAGCATTACGAGCAACGCCGCCTTCAACGCCACTTAGATCAACCATAGGTGCTTCCATACCACTCATGGCAGCAACATCTGCTTTAAGGCCATCAATGTCAGAGTTTAGAAGACCAAGAAGATCGTTAATAGCATCAATTGAAGCAGCATTTTGACGTGCTTGAGCACTTGCGGCGCCAGCAGCAGCACTTGCAGCGCCAGCAGCGTCTGCAGCAGCGCCAGCAGCAGCAGCGGCAGCAGCAGCTTGTGCAGCAGCTGTGTCAGCAGCTACGCGAGCTGAGTCAATTTGATTTTGAAGGCCCGCTAGTACTGCAGGATCAATGCCACCCATCATGTCATCATGACCATGAGTTGCAACAGTGTTCTCTAGAGCATCTAAACGTGCAGTGTTTGACATAACGTCATCACTAATTGAAGCAATTGCGCCTTCAGCAGCGTTTAAACGTACGCCTTGAGCAGCAACATCAGAAGCAAGTTCTTGAAGTGCATTACGTAGTGACGCAATGTCAGCATCAGTCATAGCCTTCATGGCATCCATGTTTGTTTGGATGACGTCAAGAAGACGACTGATGATAAGTGCGGTTTGATAACGGGTTACGTTTTCATTACCGCGATAAGTTCCGTCTGGAAAGCCGATAACAATGCCTAAGTCTGCAATGCGTGTTACAGCGTCGCCAGCCCAGTGACCTGCGGGAATATCCGGGAAGGCCTCTTGGCTAAAGCCTGCTGTTGCAAGAATAGCTAGGATTGCAATTAAAAGTTTTTTCATTTTGGTATTACCCCTTGAATATAGTTTTTAGTTCAACAATGCGATGATTTTGCCTTTGGGGTAAGTGAGTTGCCGTGTTTCCTCAGTAACCTTCAAACAGCTTGACCACCATCTTGCTGAGTTCTGTAAGCTCTTTCGCGACCGCTTCAAGTGAGTGCACCTCCTTCCAGGTACGACCGCCGAGGCATACAAATCCAGCAAAAGTATCACATAAGCCTCTCAGTTTGTCAATGGTACTAACATCGTTTTCTCATAAATCTCTGCAAATATCACTAATTTTGTGTGAATTATTTAACATTTTGCGCTTTCAAAAGCTAAATTTAGATAAATTCAACATTACAAGCAGCATTTGCTAAGCTAGCAACCGTGACTTATGAAATTCTAAGTATAGGCAATACCAAACGCTCATTCATAAAAGAAGGCTGCTTATTTTATGAAAAGAGACTAAAGAACCACTCGAGTCTTGCCATAAGAGAAATAAAGGCCGTTAAACACAGCAACGCGCAAGAACAAAAAAACCAAGAGAGTGAAAAACTCTTAAAAGAAGTCAAAGGTTACGCTATTGCTCTAGATGAAAAAGGTAAAAGCTTTAGCTCAACGGCTTTAGCAAAGCATGTCACAAAGCTCGAGCTTAGAGGTGTAAGCCATTTGTGTTTTCTTATTGGTGGCGCTGAAGGTCATAGTGAGCAGCTTAAAACCTCTGTAAATGAATTGTGGCGACTGTCTGACTTAACTTTGCCTCATGAACTCGCCAAACTAATGTTACTCGAGCAGCTTTATAGAATAGAAAGCATTCGGGCAGGTCATCCTTACCATAGAGAATAAAAAAGGCTGGCAAACGCCAGCCAAAGACCTTAAGAAATCAAAAGTTACAAGTTAAAGCCAAACATCCGCATTTGCTTCTTACCGTCATCACTCATTTTTTCAGGACTCCACGGGGGTGACCAAACAAACTCTACCGTTGCTTTTTTGACACCTTCAACCTGCATAGATGCCAACTCGGCATCTGCTTGAATCATGTCTTGCACAGGGCAACCCATGCTCGTTAAGGTCATTTCAATATCAACCTCACCCTCATCGTTAATATCAACATTATAAATAAGACCCAAATCAACAACATTCACAGGAATTTCTGGATCACGTACAACTTTAAGGGCCTCTAAAATATCTACTTTATATTGTTCTCTTTGCTCATCAGTCATAATTACCTAAGGTAGCAGGTTTAAAAGAAAGCTTGCGTAATCCTTAACCCCAAAACCCCCTTAAGCTTTCGTTAGTCGTTTTTTAAGACTATCTTCCGTCTCAGCAATATCAGCAGCCAACTCATTACGCACCAACAAAACCCGCTCCTCCAAATGCGTAAACTTAGCTTCAGCCTGAGACTCGAGTTTAGCCAAACTCGAGTTTGTAGCTGACTCTACTTGACTTGCGTAACTCTGTACCTGATTACTCAAGCTTGTAACTTTATCCTCAAGATTTTTTTCTATACTGGCAAGCTCCTCTAAACGTTTTTTATCTAACTTTTTGCCTAGATTCTCTATTTGTTTTTCCAACTGTGTAATACGGCGAAGTTGACTTGCTCTATCAATAAGTGAAATAAAGAAAAAAACAAGACACAAAAGAACAGACGCACCTAACAAAACAAGACCAAGAGGTAACTGAAAACTCAAGAAAATAAAGTTAATAGGCACACTTGCGACTAAGACTTGCCAGTTGGTTACAGCAAAAACCAAGCTCATTAAAACAATAAAAGTAATTAAAACTCCTTTAAATCTCATAATCTAGCAATAGTATCAGTAATTACAAATAGAAGCTCTACTTTTGTCGCAAAACTAGCAAAAAGTCACTATTAAAAAGCAAAAACTATTTCAATAACTAATAGAGCGCTAAACTAATCGTGCGATAAATACCTCAGAAGTCTCAAATAAAACTCGATAGAATACCGGCATGACAAGAAGATACTTTGGAACAGATGGCATAAGAGGGCTTGCAGGCAAACACCCTATGACCGCCGAATTTGCATTTAAATTAGGCATTGCCGCAACCGAAGCCCTAAAAGAACAAGGCATTCAAAAACCACACTTCACCATTGGCATGGATACAAGACGCTCAGCGCGCATGCTAGCGCACGCAATGAGCAGTGCAATTATGTCAAGAGGTGCAAACATTACGCATCTTGATATTATGCCAACACCAGGTGTTTCTCATTTAACACGAGATTTAAACGCTGATGCTGGCATAGTCATCAGCGCATCTCATAACCCGTTTGATGATAATGGCATTAAGTTTTTTAACGCAAAAGGCGAGAAACTAAGTGACCAAGTAGAGTTAAGTATAGAAAAATGGCTTGATGTTGACAGTCATCAACTTGAAACCGTTATAGGTGAAAACATTGGCACCTCACAACGCTACAGACGTGACCAAGACAGCTATTACCGGTTTTTATTAGAAAATGCGCCTTCTTTAGAAGGTATGCGTATAGCTATAGACTGCGCCAATGGTGCTAGTTACAGTCTGGCCCCAAGACTCTTTGCTGAACTTGGCGCATCACTCGAGCTCTTAAGCGTGAAACCAGATGGCATAAACATTAATAAAGACTGTGGTTCAACACATCCAGAAGCGCTTATTGAGCTTGTTAAAGATAAAAATCTTGACTTGGGTATTGCCTTTGATGGTGATGCAGATAGAGCCTTGCTGGTCGATAGAAAAGGACGCCTTGTTACCGGTGACCACATTATGGCTATATGCGGTATTGCACGAGACGAACACACTGTAGTCGCAACCCTGATGACTAATTTAGGTGTAGAAGCTTACCTGAAAAGCAAAAACATAAGCCTTCTTAGAACTCAAGTGGGTGACCGCTATGTACATGAAGCCATGCTTGAACACAACTTGAGTTTAGGTGGCGAGCAATCTGGTCACATGCTTTTTTTAGATAAGTCTCCTACAGGTGATGGTTTACTGACTGCTTTAGAAACTCTAAAAGCTGTTCAGAACTCTGCTAAGCCTTTAGATGCTTGGTTAAATGAAATTACGCTTTACCCTCAAACCCTTGTGAATGTTCGGGTGCCAGCTGAGCACAAAGCAAGTTTACAAAGTCACCCTAGTGTCGAAGAAGCTGTGCGCGAAGCTCAGAGGAGCCTTGGTGATGATGGTCGTATTAACTTGCGCCCAAGTGGTACAGAAGCGCTCATAAGAGTCATGGTTGAAGGGCCTGATGAAACTGAGATTGAACGTATTGCCACCTCGGTCGCTAAAGTGGTTGCCAATGCTTCTAATTAGAGCAGAAAAAAAATCGAGTGAGCATTGGCATAGTTTTTAGTTTAGGATTGCTATTCATATATAGCAGTTTTCATCTTTAACACAGCATCAACTTAGCCCATGGGTTTTTACTCAGCTAGTTCGGCATTTAAACCTAGCTAAGCGTTTTAAATGCGACAGGCTATAGCAGTCTAATACCAAGTCCGAAAAGGTACTTCATAAACTCTTACAGAGTTGATTACGTC
>CAYGTA010000281.1:0-6448 GCA_964352605.1 uncultured bacterium
GTAATCAACTCTGTAAGAGTTTATGAAGTACCTTTTCGGACTTGGTATTAATTGCTATTCACAAGCAATTCTTCTTAAAGTGTGAGCGCCCTATCAAAAATAATATCGGCAATAGCCCGTTTAGACATACGCTCGAGTTTTTCATAGTCACCTGTGGGTTTGACAATAGTTATTTGGTTGTCATCGCCTCCAAAGGAAGTGCCTTCTTGGGTGGGGTAGTTAAGGCAAATAAAATCAAGACCTTTGCGACTGGCTTTGTCAGCGGCACGTTCAACACCTTTGTGGGTTTCCATAGCAAAGCCAACCATGATTTGTTTTTTTCTTAAGGGTTTAAGATTCGTTAAAATATCTGGCGTTCTAACTAGATCTAGGGTTTGTGTTTCCCCCATTTTTGATTGCTTTTCTGTCGCTATATCTGCTTTGCGCCAATCAGCCACAGCTGCTGTCATAACCAAGATATCAGCAGAATCAAAATGCTTGGTCAAGGCATTAAGCATTTGCTCAGCACTTTCCACTCGAGCTACTTGCGCGTTTGTGGGGGCTGTTAAGGCACTTGGACCTGTCACAAGGGTGACGTTTGCACCTCTTGCTAAAGCTGCTTCAGCTACTGCGTAGCCCATTTTGCCACTGCTAGGGTTAGATATAAACCTGACAGGGTCAAGGTATTCACGTGTTGGACCAGCTGACACCAAAACCTGCTTGCCTTTTAAGTCTTGCTTGCTAAATAGGCTTGGCAGAGCTGCCACAATCTCGTCAGGCTCGAGCATGCGCCCTACACCTAAGCCTTCACCTTTAGCTGCAAGCTTGCCACTGGCTGGGCCCAAAAACTGATGCCCTATACTTTTGAGGGTTTCAACATTTTTTTGCACCAAAGGATGTTGCCACATAGCGGTATTCATAGCGGGTACCCAAACAATGTTTTTAATGCCTGAAATGGCTAACGCTGAAATGATGTCATCTGCTTTTGCTGTTGCCGCGTTGGCTATAGCGTTAGCAGTAGCGGGTGCTACCAAAAGTAAATCAGCCCAGCGAGCCCAATCAATATGTTTAGCTTGACCATCTGCTTTGAACCAAGCTGCATCATCTAGCACTTCAGAGCCAGCCGCAACTGCTAAAGATAAAGGGGTAACAAAATGAAATGCCGCTGCTGACGCAGCGACACGAATTTCATGATTTTGTTCTTCTAAACGACGCACTAAAGACGGCGTTTTAAGTGCGGCAACGCCACCAGACGCTGCTACAATAATCTTCATTTAACGGGCAGAAGAAACCGAGTAGTTAGCCTGAGCAGCCTCTAAACGACGATCCTGCTCGAGTGTTTTCTTCAGTTCACCAAGTTCAGGCATATCTTTGCCCCATTTAATGCCTTTGTCAAGAACCATTTCTCTTAGAGCAATGCTTACAGTATTGCGGGTTTTGGGGGACTCTTCATGGGTTAAGGTTGTTGGAATACCATTTTTAATTTGTGCAGCTCTGCGACCTACAATAATAGATAGGCGGTAGCGTGAGTCAGTCATTCCGATTAGTTTATCAAAGCCTTCAATTGCCATTTTATACTCCTTTAGAAGCGTTTTGCTTGCTGAATGGTAAACGGTATTGCTTAAATGCTATTCGTGTATTAGGTAAACGAGCTGGCTAGATTTTAGCCATTGACCCATTAGTATAAACGATGTTTCGCAATAATTAAGTAATTATCGTAAAAACTGTAGCAATCAAGCTTGGCTGAGGCTTTATAAGTATGCTATGATTTGTCGGCTTGCTGGTTAGTTTTAACTGGCATTATTTAAAGAAATTGCAAAGGCAGTAATACTTTTGAGTGATGAAGCTCATCACTCCTGTAAGCTAAATTAGCACGTATTAGCTGTTTGAAAGGGCAAAAACATGAAACGTACTTATCAACCTAACCGCCGTAAGCGCGCAAAGACACACGGTTTCCGGGCTCGCATGAGCACACCAGGTGGTCGTAATATTCTTAAGCGTCGTCGTGCTAAAGGCCGTACGAAACTCTCAGTTTCAGACGAGGGCTAAGCTTGCAGATTCGCTCCTTAAAGGGCGATTATGCATTTAGGCGATTAAAAAGAGGCCATTCAGGCTATAGCAAACTGCTTAGTATACGCTGGCGGGCTGATCAGGAAGGCAAGATTCGCGTGGGAATTATTGTAACTAAAAAGGTGGGTAACGCGGTTACTCGCAATTTAATTCGTAGGCGCTTACGCGAAGCCTTCAGGGTTTTATTAAATAGCAAAGGCATTGCTCAAGAAGCTAAATTTAGGCAAGATCCGTCAGCAAGCCTCATCATAATAGTAAAACCAGATGCTGCAGGGCAAAGTTACAAGAGTTTAGCTAAGGCTTTAGAGAACTCACTTAGCCGTGCAGGATTTTTGGTTTAGCTGCTAACCTTATGCTTAAACAGCTCTACTTAGCACCCATAAAGTTTTACCGACGTTTTGTGTCACCCCTTAAACCACAAGCTAGCTGCCGTTTTCACCCAAGCTGTAGTGCCTACAGTCAAGAAGCGATAGAAAAACACGGCATTCTAGTAGGTACTTACTTAGGCATAAAACGCATTTTAAAATGCCACCCATTCCATCCGGGTGGCATTGACCATGTACCAGAAAAGAAACCACGAAAAAATAGGAACGTCGCATAAACACGAACGGAATATAGAGAAACCAAGATAAAGGCAGCGACTTTCGGAGGCATTTTGAAGCACATAAACAAACTAATCATAGTCAGCCTTATCTTTATATTTAGCGCTGCACAGGCTCGAGTTACTTTTGAACAACTTGACTTTGATGTCAATACCTTCAGAGATTACAACCGCATCCAAGAAAATTGCCAAGCTCCAGCAGCGTCATCGTTTTGGTGTGAGCATTTAGAAGACACCCTTAGCTTCATACCGACAAAAGGTGCTGATTTCTTCATATCAAGTGATGGCGAAATTCTTGCCATTTACACCAAACAACAAAAAGGTCAAGATTACACCTCAGGTAATGGTGGTTACAGAAACGGTATAGATAACGGACAAAACCTCATACCTATAGACTCGAGTTTGCCTGCGGGTGCTATTTTACTTAATGGTGACTATATTGAACCTAGTAATGTTGAGTCATCTTGGACAAAGCTAACAGAAACAAGCTATGAAGGTGTATTTCGTTTTGACTTAAATGACGTTCGTATTGAAAAAACCCTTATTGTAAGCAACATTAGCCACACAGTAGATGTGACGGTAACTGCAAGTCGCGCAGAACTTAATGATAGTAGTGAAGAGATTGTTGTTCAATACGCCCTACCTGGCATAGCTAAAGCAAACAATCCAGTATTTAAAATAGGGCAAGGGGAAAGCTCGAGTACGAACCCTGTGTCTACGCCGGTGCCTGCAGCTAGCTATATTTCTGCTCAAAGTAGTGCTAGGCATCTTAATAATGCTAAAGCGCTTATTTTAAGACCTCAGGTGATTTCTCAAGATTTATCTGCGCAGTTTATTAGCCCTAATCTTATTGCTTTGCAAACAACCTTGGCAGCTGAAGAGAATGCTTCTAGTGAGATGCGCTTTGACCAATATGGTGGGCAAGATGAATTGGTTCGCTTTTTTCAAGAGGGCTATAAGGATTTACCTGGCTTATTTAATCCTAATATTTTAGGACGGCTTTCGCTTGGTATTTTGTGGGCACTACAGCAAATTCATGATGTGGTTGGTAGCTGGGGCTTGACCATTATGGTTTTGACGCTTATTTTTAGATTGCTGATTTGGCCTCTTATTAATACGCAAACCAAATCAATGTATGCCATGCAGCGTTTGCAACCAAAGTTGCAAGAGTTACAAAAGAAATATAAAGATGACCGTGAAAAGCTAACACAAGAAACCATGAAGCTTTATCAGACGGAAAAGGTTAATCCTGCAGGCGGATGTTTGCCTGTGGTTGCGCAAATGCCGTTATTTATTATTTTATGGCGTGTTTTTGCAAACTTTGAGTTTAATGAAGGTTTTTTGTGGATTCCTGATTTAGGTCAACCTGACCCGTTTTATATTTTGCCGGTGCTTTATATTGGCGTTATTTTTGCGCAGTCTTACTTTATGGCGCAAGGCAACAAACAGTCTTTGCAACAGCAACTCCTTATCAATGGTATTTTTATCTTTTTTATCATTAGCTTTCCGGCTGGTGTCACCCTTTACTGGGTTGTATCTATGCTTGTGCAGGTGTTTCAGTACTGGCTTATTAAGAGAAATCAACCAGCTTTACCTGTTGCAGCTGCAGGTGCTGGAGGCGGTGGTTTTGCTGATATTTTTAAGAATCTCAGAGAAGCCGCAAACCCTCCTCAGAAGCCTCAAGCAAAAACACTTGACGCAGAAAAACCAAGTAGCAATACAGCAAACAAATCTAAAAAGAAATCAACCAAAAAGTCGTCTAATAATAAGCAGACTAAGCCTAAGTCTTAGTTGTAGCTTAAAAGCAAAATATTCAAATGCTGACCTTTAAAAGGTCAGCATTTTTCTATATTAGCGTTTTGGTGTCAGCATTGTTTTTTAGGCTGAGTGGCATAATAATGTGGCAGTAAGCTGTTAAAACAGAGACTTTCGTTATCTTAAGGATGATTTAATGCATGACGCTTTGGTATATCTGTTGTAAACTAGAATTAAGGTGAGTCATGGCAGATGATAATTTAGATAAATATTTGGAAGGTATAGGCATAGCAGTTGGCGATGATGAGTCTATATCTGTTCCTGAAGATAACTTTGAGCGCAGTGAAAGTATAGAAGTTGATATACCAGATGTGACCTTAGAGGGTGATGTTGCTGAGCGTGCAGAAGCATTTTTAGTGAATGTTTTACTTAATTTTGACCCTAGCTACGCGGTTGAGGTTTCAGGTGTTGAAGATAACCGTGTTTATGCTGATATTTTTGGAGGAGACTCCGGAAAAATTATCGGGCGAAATGGTAAGACCTTACAAGCCTTTGAGTACTTAACCAATGCCGTGCTTAATCGTAACGAAGAAGATAATATTCGAGTTGTCATAGATGTGGGTGGCTATAAGAAGCGTCGTGATGATCGACTTAGCCAAACCGCTAGAAAAGCAGCTGAGCGTGTTCGTGCTACCGGTAGAGAGTACATTCTTAAACCCATGAATGCAGGGGAGCGACGAATCATTCATATGGAAATTGCAGATGACCCGAGTGTTGTAAGCGAATCAACAGGTCAAGGCAAAGACCGTAGAGTGGTTGTTAAACCAGCAGGCTAAAAACTTACTTAAAGAGGGTCACGTTTTTTTGCGTGACCCTCTTTTTAATTCTTTTTCGGAATATTTAGATACTTCTGATCATCAGGATCAGTCAAAAACCCTTTGCTCACCAACTGATATATCTCAGCAATGCCATCAGGAACGGTTCGGCTTATTTCAAAGTCTAAAACAGATTTTATTTTGTCAAAATTAACCCTGTAATCACGAGGGTCTTCATCTTTCTTTACATACTCAATCTTGGCATCAGGAATATGCTTTTGAATAAGCTCCACAATGGTTTGCTTTTGATAATTCTCGTGAGTATCTCCCACATTAAAAACGTCAAATGCAACCTTATTGTCGTCAGACTCGAGTACGACTATGGTTGAGCGGGCTAGGTCAGTGACGTGGCAGTAGGGTCGCCAGAATTGCTCACCAAATATAATAAGTTTACGCCCAAGGCTTAGGTCTTTGGTGAATTCATTTACGGTTAAATCAAACCTGATTCTTGGTGAAATACCGTAGACGGTTGAGAAGCGTAAGCAGGTGGGTAAGCAGGTATTTGTTGTTTTTTGCCCAAGTAAATAGCGCTCAAAAGCAACTTTTGTTTCAGCATAAATAGAGACGGGGCTTAAGGCTGAGGTTTCTGTTACAAAGCCTTCGGCATCGGGCATTTTGCCATAATTGGAGCAGGTGGAGGCAAACACAAAGCGTTTAACCCCTTTTTGATTAGCAAGGTCATAAAGTCGTTTAGACGCTTCTAAATTTGTTTCAACAGCGAGTTCTTTTTCTAAAGAACAAGCAGGATCACCAACAATAGCTGCCAAATGAATGATGCCCCAAACGTCACTAAGGTGAGGCTCGAGTGTTTCGGTTTGGGTTACGTCTGCTTTTACAAATTCGAAGTTAGGGTGATCTAAGACTTCAAGCAGGGCTTCTCCGCCAAAACGTAAGCTATCGATGACTCTTACTGAGTAGTTTTTTTCTAGGAGTTGGCGTACCACGACTGAGCCTATATAGCCTGCGCCGCCTGTTACAAGTATGCGTTTCATGAACTCTAGTGTGCCCGAAAGTGAAGCTATGAGTACCTAAATGCGTCACACTGCTTAGCCTTAATGACAAATTATGCAAGATGGTTTTGATCTGCGATTGTCGGGTTTTGGCTGTTGTAGGATTAATACTAAACTGATTTAATCGTGTCATAAGACTGAGTGAGTCAGAGCGTAGT
>CAYGTA010000282.1:0-6418 GCA_964352605.1 uncultured bacterium
AGTAAATCTGAGCTTACTCCCCAAAGCTGTCTCGACTACGTCGGCAAGGTCGGAAGTATAAAGCAGTGCGACATTTATAATTCAGCTTAGTATAACTACCTGAAAAGTAGAAACCTGCCCTATCGGAGTTTTCATGTTGAACACACCATCGATATGTTTTTACTCAGCTAGTTCGGCATTTAAAACGCTTGCATTGTTTTAAATGCAAAAGGCTATAAGCGTAAGCAAAAGAGCTAAAAATCCAAGCGTGATTAAAGCTTTACGCGTTTTATTCGTGGTATTAGCTACTCGCTATCGTAAATATGGACAAGCATTTTAGCAATGTCAGCTGTAGCCTTTTGACGACATGACCAAATTCAAGTTGTTAATAAAACTATGTGCATTATTCTTCTGATATAACCCCAACGCTTGTTGGAAATACTGTTGAGCCTTAGATGCATTTTTCATTTCATGGAGCACTTCGGCAACTTCAACGCTTGCGTGTGCCATCCATATTTCATTGGTAGTGGCTTTAGCTATTTCTAATGCTTCTTTTCGCAACTTTAGAGCTTCATTGTACTTTCGTAGTTCAAATTCAACACCGCTAAAATTCAAAAGACCAAAAAACTTTCGTCTTACAATTTCTTTATCATCTTTTGTTTCATTTTCAAGAGCAGAGATAAGCTTTAGTGACTCTGAGAAGACTTTATGAGCTTCCATCCACTGCTTAGCCATTGCCAAAATGTAACCGCGTTGCTCTAAAACTGTACAATAGGATAAAGACAAAGGTGTGTCTACGACTAAGTTATAAGCTTTTGAGGAAACGTCTAAAGCAGACTCCATATTGCCCAAACGAGAATGAACTGTACCAATAAGACTTAAGTAAACAGCTTGGCGAAGGAAGTCTTCTTGCAGAGCAGCTATTTCACTAGCCCTTTTATAAGCATCAATTGCCTCTAAAAAGCTAGCTCGAAAATTCTGAAGGTAGTCTCCATATTTACCCAAAAAGTAGTGTGTTATTTCTAAGTCTTCTATTTCTTTTGCTCTATTAATAGCTTGTTCCAGCAACTTTACAGACCTACTACTATGCCCCCTTGCGCTGTAGTAAGTTCCATCAACTGTTAACAAGCGCATGTAGCTGACTAAATCTTTTGCTTCGCTGGTTTCGGCTGCGCTTAATAAGTTGTTTAACTCGGTTTCTACAGCCTCTATGTTGTCTTTGTGAGTGCTCAGGTACTCGAGTGTCGCGCGGTGAGTGGTTTGAGGGCGTAGTGCGGTGTTTGCGTGTGCATAGGCGTGAGCGAGGTCGTGTAGACGGTAGCTTATTTGGTCATTACCAGCTTGGGTTTGTCTTTGAGCGAGTCCGCGGGTACTTAGGGTAAAAAGGGCATCTTCGGTTTCTTCGGTTTCACGGCGGCTTAAACGGGTTATTAAGTCTGGGGTTGCGCTGGGGGTGGGTAGTGCACCGAAAGCTAAGAAGGCTTCATACTCTGCGTCATTTAGAGGGCTTAGGCTGGCATCTAGTAGGGTGGCTATGCTTTCTTTACCGCTTTCGGTAAGTTCGGGAGGCAGTTTTAAATCGAACGGATTTTTACTAATGCGTTTTAAGAGTTGCTGGGCTGTAGTTTTTTCTTGCTTTAGGGTTATACCTGCGAGTCTTAAGGCAAAAGCGTGATCGCCTAGTTTGTTAGCAAGTTGGTCAGCGTGTTTGTTTTTGTGTAAGTTCTGGCTTGCATGATGACTGAGCAAATCTAGTGATTCGTTACGCTCGAGTCTGTCTAGGTAGATACGTTTGATTCTTGGGTAGCGACTGCGGCTGCTTATGAGTAAAGACAAGGTTTGGGGTAGTAGTTCGTTGATTTGTATGAGAGTGTAGGCGTTTCTAAGATCATCTAGAATAATTAAGCTGACGTTATTTTCTTTTAAGAGCTTGTGAATGAGTGCTTTTTTATCTTTACTTTGAGAGAGTTCTTGGTTTGCGTTGAAGGGTCTTACCAGAGCATCTAAGCTGTTCTCAAAGCTATCGCTACCTGTTTCTAGCCAGAGGGCTGTACTGTCTTGTGTTAAGTAGCTTTTTGTAACTTCGGCAGCCAGTGCAGTTTTACCCATGCCGCCAAAACCTTGTATGAGTATGGATGTATTTTGCTTTAGCATTTCGAGTATTTCTTGTTTTACTGCGCTGCGCCCCATAAAAGTTTCAGCACTGTTTGGTACGCTGTCGCCTTGCTTTAACAGCACAGCTTGCCTTGCAGTGGCACTACCACCTTCTATTTCAGCAAGAAGCTCGAGTGTTTCTTGCAAGGGTTCTACGTTTAGTTCTTGTTGTAGTTTTTCTCTTAACTGTTCGAACTGCTCTAGCGCTGCCTCTTGATTACCATTTTTGTAGTGCAGGCGCATTATGACACGATGCGCAGTTTCGTTTAAAGCATCTTTACTAAGTAGATTTTCTGCTAGCTCTAAAGCTTCGTTAAAGCGTTCTTGTCTTTCGAGTTGTGCCAGTAAAGAGGTTTGCGCTTCGTACTGCAATTCTGCGTAACGCATGCGTTCAAGCTCGAGCCAGTCACTAAAAGCTGCTGTTTTGCTTAAGTTAAAGTTACTTAAAAAAGGGCTTTGGTAGTGCTTGAGCGCATCTTCATAATGCCGGTCTTTTAGGGCTTTCTCAAACGCACTTGTATCTGTTTCAGCAATAACCTCAACGCGTTCAGGGTCATCATGAAGCCAGTCACTCGAGCCTTTTAATTGTCTTAGTTCGTATAGAGCTTGGCGTACACTGTTTAGTTTTCCTGCGCCCCATAAGAGTTCTGCTAAGTGTTCTCTGGTGCTGCTACTTTGTTGGCTTACTAAGTAAACGAGTAAGGCAGTAGCTTTTTTAGATGTCGCTGCAATAGCTTCGTTTTGCCAGAAAAATTGGGGTTCTTGCCTAAGAAGTACTGCCTGTAACGCCATAGTTAGGTTTTAGTATAGCGATTTAGCCTGAGAGCTTCTAGCGTGTTTTACGCATTGGTATTAGTGTTTTTAGAGCTAGAAGCATTCTCTTAGGTTATTTGAAGCCCTACACTTAATTCCTTTTAAACTACTGTGGCCTTGCCGAACAGTTGCGACTAAACACTACGACTAAAACGCTGTAGAGGATGCTTACGCATCCTCACCTTCTAAAGCTTGTTTGACAGCTTTGTTATCTAAAAAAGGAATTAAGTCTTCAATATTTTTAAAAAGCGTTGTTTCTTGTGAACGCAGTTCTTTTAAACTTGCCCTCAAAGCTTCTTTTCCTTTGCCATCTTTCCAGACTCTTAGTACATAACTGGCATCATGCTCACGCATTTGTTTTCCTCTCTGGTACTAACGTGTTTAAGTAAAACAAGTCTCATAAGCCAAAAAACGCTAAGCCAATTACATCTTCTAAGTTTTCCCGGTAGGGTTCTAAAAGCTGTATGTTTTCTTCAGGTATATTTTGGCTAAGTTCTGGCAGGTCAATGTTCAAGTCAGCACTAAACTCTGAAAGGTCAAGTTGTGTAAACGGCAAGGCTGCAGCTCTTAAAGCTTCTCGTTTGACCCAAGCGTACTCTTGCAGAGAAAAATTTTGTTCATTCAGCGCAGCTACTTGCACTTCTTTAGCTTCTAAAACCAGCTTTAAAATATCTTGATAAGCACCAAAAAACTCACGTACATTACTTAAAGTGAACTCTTCATTATCAAAATCTTGATATTTTGCATCAAGTTCTTTAACCGTTTCACTTAAACTTACCTTCATATTTTCTTGCACGGCAAGATAACGACTCAACTGGCTTTCTTGCAAAATGCCATCACTCGGCGCGGTAAAAGCAGCTGTATTACTTACCCGTTTATTGAGCTCACCTACCTGCTCGAGTTGCTCTAAATTTTGCACAACACCTTGCACAGGGCGAATAACAAAACGGTACGCTAAAAAGCCCCCCACTGCACCAAGAATTACAAAAACGGTTAAACATCCAATTATAAATTTCTTCATAGCATTCTCCTATACGCTTACAGACTCGAGTTTAGTATGGGTTGCTGAGCTGGTGGTAGCTGTGACATCTGCACTGGCCTTTTGGCTTAGGGTAGAAAATTGCTTACTTAGGCCACTTAGTTTGGCTTTCCACTCTGGCTTGGGTTCTAGGTTTTCTGTATTTTTGTGGTAGGCAACAAGGGTGGCAGCCATTGAGAAAGCGTCACTGACGGCCAGTTTAATCATGAGGGCCATAATTATAACGCCTAGACCTAAAGCCACTTTTAAAGCTGGAAATGCAAAGCCTAAAGCAATGGCAGGTAAGCCTAAAATAATGAGTAGACCAAGAAACTCGACATAGCTGAGTAAAGCCAGTACAACTGCGTTGGTAAGAATGGGCTGCCATGCTTGGGCGTATAAAATAACGCCGTCTTGAGCAACCTTAAATACATTTTGCTCTTTTTTTGCATAGGCTCGACTTAAAATAGCTTCATCTATATAGGTGGTTGAGGCTACAGCAATTCGCTGCACTAAACTCATTAAGCCATCTAAACCGGGTATGGGTAATATGCTGGCTATGCGTGCAAAGTTTCGGGTAAAGGCTTTAACTACGCCCTCTACGAGTACATCAACAGCAAATAGGATGCTGGTATCTTTAAAGCGGCTCATGACTTGTTCTTTGCCGTGTTTCACTTGTGCTTGGGGTGCTTGGCCTGTCATGATTATTTCTGTCATTACAGCAGTGTGGGCTGCTTTGAGTAAATAAAAGTAGTAACGACCTGCCCATTTCATTAAGCCAAACGCAGTACCAAAGGCGATAATGAAAACTAAGAAACCGAGGGGTGCCCAGAGTTGTGCGAGTAACCATGACAAACCTCCTGCTATTGCAAATACAAAGGCTATGGCTAAGCCAAGCACTAGGTAACTGGCTAATCTAAGCCAAATAAAGGGCATGGTTTTTGTTATGAGCTTGAACGCTTCAGCTATATAAATGTGTTTCATTTGGAACTCCTTTTCTTAAGAGCAATCTTAAAAACAAGGCGTCAAAAAAGCGTTAAATTTATTTTGTAGTTGAGTTTGGCAGAAGTACCAAGTTAGTTTCCATCATCTACTTTTAGACGTATTGCGAGTAATAAAGAGCTTCACTAAAGCATTACAAAACAAAAAACCATCCATATTCTTCGGCACTCATTGCTCACCACTTTCCACTTTCTGCTCATCACTCACACCTTCCCTAAGTAACTCAGTCCAAACAACTCATCGAGTTATGGTTTAAACTTTAAGCATGCTTAACAATTGGTCTGAAGGGGATATTCAAGCGAACGGTATTAAACTTCATTACTACCGAACAGGCACGCAAAAACCTACCGTGCTACTAGCTCATGGCTTAACAGATAATGGCCTTTGCTGGACGCGTCTAGTCAAAACCTTAATAGCTGATTTTGACTTTGTCATGCTAGATGCCAGAGGACATGGGCTATCTGAACACACACATAGCTATTTACCAGAAGATCATGCGCAAGACATGCTAGCTTTAATCAATGAATTAAAACTTGGCCCTGCCACTATTTTAGGGCACTCTATGGGAGCTTTAAATGCTGCTTATTTAGCAGCATTTCACCCTGACGCAATTAAGTGCTTAGTTTTAGAAGACCCCCCTTGGCCTGCCACACCTGAACATATTAGCAAAGAGGAAGAAGAGTGGCGCAAGAGCCTTGCTGTACAACGAACTGAAGATTTAGATGACATTTTGAGTCAAGGGCAAGAAGAAAACCCTAACTGGGACCCTTTAGAGTTTTTAGCTTGGGCTGAATCAAAACGTCAACTAGACCCAAACGTTGTCACTTGGTTAAATGCAGGAAAAAGCCTAAATAACTGGCGTGACGAACTAAAACTAATTAACTGCCCCACACTACTCATAACAGGTGATACGGATGTACGCGTAAGCCCAGACGTTGCCACTGAAGCACAAAAGCTATGCTCGAGTTTAGAGCTAGCTGCAATAAAAAATGCTGGTCACAGTATTCGCAGAGACCAGTTGCATGATTATGTAGTTGTGGTGAAAGGTTTTTTAGAAAAGCATCTTTTGTAGTAACTTCAAGCGGTAACTAGAAGCTCTCGTGAGCGCCACTGAAATAAAGCTAGGGTAGCAACAAAGATTGCTTCTAAACTAAGGTACAAAAGCCCAAGCCAAGTTGCTGTTCCTTGAAAAAGGATGACCCAGACTAAAAGTAGTAAAGACCATGTTAGGTTTGCAAAAACCAATATCTTAATGAGTCTCATGGGTCGTTTTGAGCGTAGGGCTAGTGAGAATGAATAAGAAGCATAAACCAAGTTCATGATGCCCATAAAAAAGACTAGCCTTACGGGCAACTGGTACCACTTGCTTAGCCAATCATCGAGCATTAAAACCAATACACCAACGAGTGCACCCGCAGCGCAATCAATCCATAACAAGTTACGACGCATCTT
>CAYGTA010000283.1:0-6400 GCA_964352605.1 uncultured bacterium
AAGCGTATTTAAAAACGAGGTTTTAAATGTATAAATACGGTAGACTTGCTAACGATGGATGAAGATTTTCTTACTCTTAGCGACATGATCAAACTTTCAGGCATCGCACAAACTGGGGGGCAAGCCAAAGTGCTTATTCAGTCAGGTGACGTAAAGGTCAATGGCGAAGTCGAAACCAAACGAAAACGAAAACTCAGACAAGGCGACGTTGTTGAAGTAAACGGCGAAGAGTACCTTTTAGAGCTTGATGAGGTAGTTGATAGTGATGACTACGACAACTCAGACCTTGATGACTAAAGCAAGCCCCATCACTTAATAGCAAAAACTTAAGCTAAGCCCCTTACTCAGTTGTTGAAGCAGCTATATCAATATTACCCTTCATACTCCGGTGCAAAGCACAAAGATAAGCGTCCAATTCATCAGCTAGAGCTTGCGTAAGTGTAAAACTAAGTTTATTACCCTCTATAACAGCATTCACACCAGCATCATTTTGAAACTTACCTACACCCCAATTAATACTATCTGCCAACAAAAGATTATCGGTCGTATCAATAAGAAGAAACGGATGCGAAATCCCTGTCGTATTAATAACGCTGTAACGCTTACCCACGCTTAAAGTCCAAGTTGGGTCTAAGCCAAGGCCTGTCACAGCATCACCCTCAACTTTCTCCACAAGCCAATTCTCAAAAGAAGAGTCTGAAGCCAACGTCACCGTAGCACTTACCGTAGCATCTGGCTCATCCGAAGGCGTAACAGGATCAGAACAGGCAAACAAAAACAACAAAACAACCCAAAACAATGACTTCATAGTTTTTACCACTAGTTAAACTCCTTTAACTTCACAATGCGCTCCAACTGCAACAAATGATTAAGATCATGCCCAGCCCAATACCTGAGCATAAGCTCAAGACTTTCTGTACCCCGCTCCTCATGCTCAACATCTTTAAGCCAATCCTGCAAATCAAAATTAGCAAGCAACGCCAAATTCCAAGCCCGCAAAGACCGAAAACTCTCAAACGCCAAAGCAGGCTCGAGTCTTTTGTAGTGCTTAGCGAGTCGCTGCTCATTAATACTTTGAATCTTTGCTTTCTCTTCACTCATGGCTTGCCTAAAGCGTAGCCCAAAAATAATCTCAGTGTCTGCCAAATGTGCCATTATTTCTTGTGCACTCCATTTGCCTTCAGCGTAACTAAGATGCATTTTATTTTCTAACGCAAACATAAAAAACTCGAGCTTATTTGGGGTTGCTTCGAGACTTGTTATGGCATCTTGTTCAGCTACTAAATTAATAATGCGTTCCATGTATGTTTCTTGATTCATAAGCTCACTTTAACCATGCATTCATGAGTTTTGTATAGCTATCTCACATTGTTCCGCTAGACTCAGGCTTGGGTTTTACGTTGTTTTTAAGGAGTTTATATGTTTGTTAAACCAAAAATAGCTATTTTATTTGCCTTAGTTTCCCTTTTATTAAGTGCTTGCAGCTTTACGATTGAAGGAACCGTTGATTTTGATCTTCCACCCAACTTTACAATTTCTAATGCGCAGTACACCACCAATCATGGAAACAGTAACGGTGTGTTTGAAATTTGTGAAAACAAAAGTACCAGACTGACCTATGAATTTAATTTTTCTGGCGGCAACCCAAGTTGGATTGAATACATAAACTTTTATGATAATAATGGGGTTTTTACCAGCAGGTTTACCCCTAACAACATTTCTGTCATTTCGCAAACTGGCAACTTCATTGAAGTAGCTTTTGATATTCCAGCTAGAACCAATTTAGCTAACCAAGCCATTGACTTAAAAGTAGGTGAAGCCCAGTTTTTCTTAGAGTTTAATGGCGCAAGCAGACCCTACAGACTCTTTGCTCAACCTATTAATGTTATAGCTAGCTGCTAAATCAAAAATTACACTTATAAAAGCTCGAGCTTTGCTTTCAATGACCCAAAGCGTTCCGATAACATCTAATTCATAGCATTCCAATAATATCTAAGCTTAGACTTTCCACAAGCATCTAAGCCTAGATTTTCAACAAGCCAACCTACTTACCCTTGCCTACCTAACAATCTGCCTACTCTTAATCTTCAACACTCGAGCTAAACTTCAACTACTAAGCTAAAAACGCTTGCACTCGCTCAACCGCTCGAGTTAAAGCCTCTTCTTCTCTAACTAGGGCAAACCGAACGTAACCCTCTCCATTTTCACCAAATCCTCTACCGGGCGCTAAGCAAACACCTGTTTCTTTAGCAAGATTCACACAAAAATCGAATGAATCAGAAATGCCTTTGGGTAACTGCGCCCAAACATACATACTTGCTTGAGGGGTATCTAGCTGCCAATTTGCTTTTCTGAGTGAACTCACAAGACTGTCACGCCTAGCTTGAAACACAGCTGCATCCTTTTTGAGATAGTTTCTAGGCAGTTTTAACGCTGCTATAGCTGCACGCTGAATACCCACATACTGATTAAAATCAATTGCACTTTTCAGTTGTGCCAAAGCAGCAATAATCTCTTCATTACCTATAGCCCAACCCATTCTAAAGCCCCCCATATGGTAACTCTTGCTACACGAGTAAAGCTCTACCCCAAGCTCAAGACCACCCTTTTGATTCAAAATAGAGGGCGCTTCATAATCATCAAAAACCATATCCACATAAGGAAAATCATGAATGAGCACAATCTTGTGATCTTTACAAAAAGAAACCACCTCTTGCATGAACTTAGGTGTGGCCACCCCCGCAGTTGGGTTATTCGGGTAACTAATGACCATGACTTTAGCGCGCCTTGCATCTTCAGCAGTAATTGCTGTCAAGTCAGGTAAAAACTGATTCTCGAGTAGAAGGGGCATACTAATAATCTTTAAGCCAGCAGCAGCAACCGCACCAAAATAACTAGGGTAAGCAGGGTCTGGCAGCAAAATACTATCTTCAGGATCTGTCAATGCAAAAAGAAGATTAGCCAGACCCTCTTGCGAGCCAATAAGCGGTAGAACCTGACTATCTGCATGAATCGTTTGCTTATACCTAGCCTCATACCACACAGCTACTTCATCTCTTAAAGGCTTCGTACCACTTTGCAAACAATAACCATAAGTAGAACTATCCCTAACAGCATCACGTAAAGCATCAAGTGCTACGCTAGGCGGGCTTAAATCAGAAGAACCAATAGATAAATCGATAATCTCTAAACCTCTAGCTTTAGCCTGCATTTTGGCATCATCCATAAGCGCAAACATGCTTTTAGGCATAGCCTTAACACGCGCAGAAGCAAAACGATTTTGAATCATAAAGCAAGTCTAACGCAAGAAACTCAAGACGCTGTTAACTGACTCTCAAACTCGAGTTTGCCTTCAAGTACTTCTTCTCTTGGTAGGTTACCTTTTTCTAATTCGTTATCTTTTAAGTTTAATAGGCGCTCATAAAATGCACTGCCTTTTTGTTTTGCCGTTTCGCTTGCTCCGTAGTCAGCCACTAAATCAAAAAGTTTATCTTCTGCATCGGCAAAACGACCTGTGTACTGCGCGTAATCAAAGAAACGCCAATGGGTTTTTTCAGGTAGCACAAAGTCACTCAAATCATTGCTCAAGGCAGCTATACGCTCATGAATATCTGTAGCATCCACATCATCTATAGCTGACTCTAAAAACAAATCCAGAGCCTTAAGTTGCTTAGCTGTATTAACTGAATTTGTCTTTACCTTCTCAAGTTCAATCTCTGCATAAAAAATAGAGGCAAGCAAATACGCTTTCTCTTTATCTACACTACCTGCACTACTCAGCACAGCCAAAAGCTGCTCAGTGGGTAACTGCCTAAGCACATCACCTGTGCTTGCTAAATGCTTTACATAAGCTTCTTGAATAGCTTGTTCAGCTTCATCAAGATTCGTGTTTTGACTAACATTTAGTAGCGCTTTGGTAATTTCAGAAAGCTTATCTAAAGTTCGTTGAAATAAATCATCTTTAAGTGGCACACTTTAGTTTAGCTTAAAAACATTAGTAGCAATGAATAATATATTCATCAATACTCACAAGAATCTTTAACAACTTCTTCTGATTTACCGTGTAATGCTTTAACTCAATAGTTTGTTAGTTCAAAACATTCAAATAAATAAGCTTGAAATTAATGCCTTAAACAGGCTAAATCTTCCTGATTCAAAACAATGTTTAACTTATCAATCGTTTTAAGGGTAGTAAGCATTTCAGACCATTCATCACAAGAATCTAGCGGAGATAAAAGTGTTTCATCTTTAAAAAGTTGCAAGCAGGCATCTACCACAATTGAATCGAACTGTGTACCTCTGGATCGTTCAATTTCACAAAGCGCTTCTTCAATACTCCATGCTTTCTTATAAGGCCGCTCATGCGTAAGGGCATCTAAAACATCTGCAACTGAAACAATACGCGCAGATAAAGGAATCTCATTACCTGAAAGCTTATTAGGGTAACCTGTGCCATCCCAGCGTTCATGATGGCTTAATGCTATGGATTCTGCTAAATTTAACAGCTTGGTCTGGCCATTTTCCAAAATGCGAGCGCCCATAGTTGTGTGCGTTTTGATTAAGTCAAACTCCTCATTTGTTAGTTTTCCTGGCTTAAGTAAAATAGAATCACTCACACCAATTTTACCTACATCATGTAGTCTAGCTGCCCTAAAAATGAGTTGTACATTGTCTAAAGAGCAACCTAAAACATAAGCTATAGCTGCGGCAGTACGCCCCACACGTTTTGTATGCTCCCCAGTATCATCATCGCGATATTCAGCGGCAACTGCTAAACGCATAACAACTTCTAAATGAGCCTCTTCAAGCTCTCGTGTTCTCTCATCAATAATCTTCTCAGCCTTTATTCTTGCATTCTGCTCAAGTTCGGTTCTTTTACGATACTCGTTAGCTTCATGATGGGCTCGCTCAAGATCAAATTTAACACTAAGGATTCGCGTTTTTTCTTCATTTTCTTTATTGAAAATTTGTTTTTCGAAATGATAAAACGACTTTAAGTGGGTATTTGCTGATGCAAAATCACCTTGGGCCTCTAAGCATTCTGCAAGGAGTCTATGAAGTTCAAACAAAGGCTTAGGTTGTTCTAGACTCTCGGCGAGTACAACACCAGCCTTCAAATGACTCAAAGCCAAATCGTAAATATGAGCCTTCAAATATACTTTACCTAGTGCATAAGTTGATTGTAACTCCGCATCCTTATCAGCAAGTTGCTTAGCTAGCTTTAAGGCTTTCTGGTGAATATCTATAGCACTCGAGTAGTTTTCTTGCTCACAGTTAAGCTGACCTAAGCCATTAAGATTATCTATGACATATCTTTTATAGCCTACCTGCGAAGCAAATTCAAAAGCTTCTTTATAATAGGCTTTTGCTTCTTCAAGTTCCCCTTTGAGTTGACTTAATTCCGCAATATTGTTAATTGAGGCAACTTCAATTTTAGGATCTTCTAAAGCTGCAGCTAAAACTCGAGCTTCAATGTGAAGCGTTTTTGCTTTGCTTAGATTACCCATATCTTTATATAAAAAGCCTAGCTGCATAAGCGCAATGGCTTCGCCTATGACTTGCTGAGGTAACGTGTGGTACAGGTCATAGGCTTTATTTAAGTGCTCTAAAGCTTTTGGGTAATCACCAAAATCATGGAAAAGGTTTCCAATATTGGTATGAAGCTTTGCTTGCCATTCATACATATCAAAACGCTGTGCGAAATCTAAAGCTACCCCGAGTTGTTTTAAAGCTTGTGTGTCTTTACCTTGAATACTTAAGATCGATGCTTCTAAATTTAACGCTTCAATAAGCTGTTTATAATCTTGTGATTGACTAGCCAATTGTTTTGCTATGAGAAAAAATTGCTCTGCTTCTTCGTAACTACCTTTATCCCTGCAAATTTTACCTTTAAGCAAGAGTTTTTTAATTTCAATCTTGGTTGTGTTCTCATAACTAAAAAGCTCGAGCTTATCAAGCTCTTCAAGGGCTTGCTCTAGGTAACCAGCATCAAATAGACCTTGCGCCTCTACCAGCATTTCTTCTATAGCATTAGCATCACTTTTGCTTGGCGATGCCGTAACCCTTTCGTGAGTTTGAAGATTTTTTAATTCTTTAATCATAGTTAACTCAATCGCTTCACAATGCTAAGGTAATAGCCGAATCTTAATTATGGTAGACCTTTGGCTATAACAAAAAACTTATTTTGATTTATCTATTAAAAGGTATTATTTTGCTCAGGAATCATCCTTTTGGTCTACCCTAAAATGCGCATAGGGTAGAAAAAGGATGATGGACGTAATAGAAGCTTTTAGAATAGCTTCTATTACGTCCATTAGTACTATTTTCCTAATCTTATAGGTTGTGACTAGGCTTTAGCTTAAACCCTAAAAAGCCTCAGCCACGGGTTGAGCTTCATTCA
>CAYGTA010000284.1:0-6399 GCA_964352605.1 uncultured bacterium
AAACGGAAATAGTATTAGCTTGCTAAAAGCAACCTTCAAACTGTGTACTTCATTTAGTATAAAGCATAAATTGTACTCTGCTTCACTATTGTACATGCATCACAAGAATTGACAGTGAGAAACGACTGAGCTAGACTTATACACATGAGAAGCCTTTTAGCTTCGCCCTTTACAAGCTAGCGTAAGTTTTTATAACTTACGCAGAAGATAATGCTGCCCAAGTTGGGCGGTGTTTTTTTTGTGCCACAAGCAACTACCGAAAGGAAACCATGCTAGAAACGGTAAAAAACGAATTACTCAGCATAGACAAACCACAAGACTTACAAGACTTGCGCGTCAAATACCTAGGCAAAAAAGGCCTCGTCACCCAAGAACTCAAAAACCTTGGCAAACTCGAGCCTGAAGCCCGTAAAGAAGCTGGTCAAGCAATCAATAAACTCAAAACGGCTATTGCAAATGTACTAGATGCAAAAAAGGCCAGCTTAGAGCAAGACGCCTTAAGACAAAAACTCGAGCAGGAAAGTTTAGATGTAACGTTGCCAGGGGTTCAGTACAGTGTGGGTGGCATGCACTTGCTTAGTCAAGTCATTAATAAGCTGTCTGATGTGTTTAGAAGCATGGGTTATGACGTTGCGGTTGGCCCTGAACTTGAAGATGAATGGCATAACTTTGATGCACTCAACACACCAAGCTGGCACCCTGCCCGTGACATGCAAGATACTTTCTGGACTACCGATGGTCGTGTTTTAAGAACCCATACCAGCCCTATGCAGGTTCGTTATATGGAAACTCATAAACCTCCCTTTAAGTTGGTTGTGCCTGGCAAGGTTTTTCGTAATGAAGCAGTCGATGCCACCCACGAAGCGCAGTTTCATCAACTTGAAGCCCTTGTGGTAGGTGAGCGCATAACGATGGCTGACTTAAAAGGTGCCATCACTGAAATGGCAACTGCCTTTTTAGGTAAAGGTACAAAGACACGCCTGCAACCCTCTTACTTTCCGTTTGTGGAACCTGGCGCAGAATTTGCCATTTGGTGGACGCACCCCCGCACAGGTAAAGAAGAATGGCTCGAGCTTGGTGGTTGCGGCATGGTTCACCCGAGTGTCTTTAAAGCTGTCGGCTATGAAGATGTTACGGGCTTTGCGTTTGGCTTTGGTATAGAGCGGCTCGCTATGGTGAGTTACGGCATTCCAGATGTAAGGTATTTTTACCAAAGTGACGTGCGGGTCTTAGAGCAGTTCAGAGGTGTTTTATGAACGTTCCTTACTCATGGCTCCAAGAATTTATAGATGCGTTACCAAGTGCTGACGTTTTAGCTGATTTACTACCCCAAATTGGCTTAGGCGTTGAAGGCGTGCATGACTTAGCTGCGCCCCCAAAAGGCGTAGTGATTGGTTTAATTGAAAAAGTTGAGCCTATTGCAAAGTCAGACCACTTAAAAGCTTGTCTTGTAAGCGATGGTCAAAGCACTTACAGCGTGGTCTGTGGTGCGCCTAATGTACGCCAAGGCATGCTTAGTGCCTTAGCCAAACCCGGCGTGTATCTTACAGGAGCTGGCTTTACCGTAGAAAAACGCAGCATGATGGGTGTCGCCAGTGAAGGTGTTTTATGCAGCCCTAAAGAACTCGAGCTTTTTGACTATGGCGGTGGCTTAATTGTTTTTGGTGAAGACGCGGAAATTGGTAAAGAACTTTCTGACTACTGGCCGAGTGAACAAGTTTTAGAGCTTGAAATCACGCCTAATCGCGCGGATGCCTTTAGTATGCTTGGGGTTGCCAGAGATTTAGCTGCTAAGTTAGGCGTGCCTTATAAACACCCTGCAGCTAAGGTAAGTTTAGGGGATAAAACCATTGATGACGGCATGACTGTTGTTCTTGAAGATAAACTGGGTTGCCCTAGATTTGCGTTGCAGCGTATTGATGGTGTGCAGGTAAAACCCAGTCCAATTTGGTTGCAGCGTCGCTTAGCTAGCATTGGCTTAAGACCAAGAAACAATATTGTTGATGTTACTAATTTTGTTACCTTTGAGCTGGGTCACCCAACGCACGCTTATGATAAAGACAATATTGTTAATGACACCATTATTGTGCGGCGTGCTAAGGAGGGTGAACAGGTTATCACCTTAAACGAGCAAGAGCTTAAGCTTGTTGAGCAAGATTTAATCATCACTATGCCTGACACGCAAGGAGGCACGCAGCCTATTGGTGTGGCAGGTGTTATTGGTGGCCTGCATGACAGCATTCATGCAAGCACCACCAGTGTTGCCCTAGAAGCCGCCCATTGGGACCCTGTAAGCATAAGAAAAACTGCTAAACGTCACGGCATTCATACGGATGCGCATTATCGATTTGAACGAGGTGTTGACCCTAATCTACCACCTTTAGCTTGCGCTCGAGCTTCTGCTTTAATAGCAGAATTAGGGGGCGGTGTGCGTCATGCAGGTATGACAGATGTTGGTGAAGATAAAGCTTTGGTGAGCATAAACTTTAGACCATCACGCGTTAAATTCTTAATGGATATGGATATTCCTTTAGCGCAACAAAAAACCTACCTTGAAGCGCTCGGCTTTAACGTTCAAGAACAAAGTGAAGATAATTGGTTGGTCACTGCGCCCAGCTGGCGTTTTGACATGGGCATTGAAGAAGACATCATTGAAGAAGTCTCAAGACTCTACGGCTATAACGACCTTCATGACAGCCTACCTGCTATGCACTTTGTACCTGAAGGTAGCGACGCGACCCACCGCAAGCTAAGACAACTCTGCGCCAACTTAGGTTTACAAGAAGCCATTACCTATATTTTCACCAGCGAAACCGAGTTAGCTAAAGCCAATGCCCCCAAAGCCGTAGTTCAGTTAGCCAACCCGCAAGGTATTGAACGTAGCGTCTTAAGAAGCGCTCTTTACCCAAGCTTAATAGCTGCTGCTAGTACTAATCACACGCAAGAAGGCGTAGCCTTATTTGAAATTGGACATGTCTTTCTTGAGCAAGAAACCGAACGCCTTAGCATAATCATGCAAGGCAACTGGCAAAAAAGCACTTGGTTAGAACCACAAGCCAGCGACTTTTATATCTTTAAAGGACTCTTAGAAAAACTCGCAGCACAAGTCTCTGCCAGTTTCAAACTCGAGCCTGAGCAAGTAGCCTATTTACATCCGGGGGTGAGTGCCGCGGTTTACTGGCAAGGTGAAAAGCTTGGTTTTATGGGACGCTTGCATCCTGAAGTAGCAGCACGCTATGACTTACAAAATGTCTTTGTCGCTGAGCTAGACATGCCTTTAGGGTTTGGCAAACTCAACTTTAGTGACTACGCAAGACAACCCCACGCAGAAAGAGATATTGCCGTAGTAGCCCCCAAGGCAATCACTTACGCAGAACTATCTCAATTACTTAAAGAAGCAGCAGGTGACAAACTAGAAAGCCTAACCGTTTTTGATGTATATGAAGGTTCACCTATTCCAGAAGGTCAAAAAAGCACTGCCTTTAGATTATGGTTCAGGCATGAAAGCAGAGCTTTGAAAGATAGCGAAGTTGATGCATTTATGGCAAATGTCATCACGAGCATTAAAAATGCTGGTTATGCTATTCGAGATAGTTAAGCTATCTCAGTTTAAAGCGTGTATGCTTTAAACGAGTACTAACCTAAACTTATGACTTGGTTTGATCTTATTCTCATTGTAGCTTTTGCTGCGCTCACAGCACTCGGAGTGCAGCGTAAGCTCATGGGCTTAATTTTAGGTTTAGGTGCCATCATACTCTTTAGACCCTTGCTGCTCTTAACGCAGGTTAATCCTTACTTAGCGCTTATCATTACCTTAGCGCTTGGCTTAGCTTTAGGCATGCTAAGTCGTGTACTCATGGCAAGACGTATTGGCACTAGTCTCCTCTTTCAGGTTTTAGGTGGCGTGGGCGGCGCGCTAGTAGGTGGCTTATTTGTGTTAGCACTCATGACATCTTTACCTATAGGGCAAGATGTCAACGGCTTACTAACCTACCCAGCTAACTTACCAAGCAGCATGTCTGAACCTGTAAAACAATCACGTTTTATAAAGACGGGGCGTGATATACTCTTTTATCCGCTTTTAGCTAGCAATGTTAACGCGGCCAATTTAACACCAGCACACAAGACTTTACATAATTTTTTAATTGTGTCAAAACCTTGGGAAAGGACAAACACAAACTAAGAAAGTCTCGAGAAAGCGCAAGCCCATAAAGCAATCTTTATGGTGACGAGGCGGAGGGCTTTTAGGTGATAAGCAAAACATCACGCTAAAAGATAGGTCGAAAGACTGAAAATGCGAATGCTCTAAGTTTAGAGCACAAGTCAGCGGGCCCCTCCTGAGCAAGAAACCCCTCACTCGAGTATATAGGGTTTTAATCACTTAAAAATCAATAGCTAGTCTTTATTGTTCTCTGATTTGTCTTATGCTTTTTGCTAAGCCACAGTGCTTTAGTAACAATAATTGCAGCAATCTGAATTGATGTTTTATGCATCATTAGACTAAAAAAACGCCTATCAGGCGTTTAGGCTAAGTACAGGTTTTTAAGTCAATCAAACAATCGTGTAAGAAATCAGTGACGACCTTTTTTATAGCATGGTGTCAAGATGCACCAGCAGAGCATTGCGTTCAAGATGCTTAGGAGACCATATGTGTGGAATTGTAGGATACGTAGGACATAGACAAGCAGCAGACGTAATCGTAGACGGCCTAACTCGCTTAGAGTACCGAGGCTATGATTCAGCAGGCGTAGTCATCTCTCCACGAGGCGAAAACGACCGCGTTATACAGCAGTTAGACATGGTTAAACGAGCAGGCAAACTAAGTGTACTAAAAGATGCCCTCGGCACAACCCCGCTCCAAGGAACCCTTGGTTTAGGCCATACACGTTGGGCTACGCACGGTAAACCAAACGACGCAAACGCCCACCCGCATCTTTCAGAAGACTACAAACTAGGCATTATCCATAATGGCATTATTGAAAACTACCTAGAACTCAAAGAAGGCCTCATTGAACGCGGTCACATCTTCTTATCTGAAACAGATACCGAAGTTATGGTTCACCTTATCGAAGAACAATACAAAGGTGACCTTGTCGAAGCCGTTCAAGCCGCTCTAAAAATGGTCACAGGCGCCTACGCCCTTGTTGTTTCACATGTTGACCATGATGTCATTGTGGCAGCCAGAGCAACCAGCCCCATGGTACTAGGCATAGGCGAAAACGAAAACTTTGTAGCCAGCGACGTACCTGCACTCTTACCCTACACCCGAGAAGTCATTTTCTTACATGACGGTGACATGGCACTCATTACCCAAGAAAGCATTACCTTAACTGACTTTGACGGCAACCCAGTAGACCGCGAAATTAGCACCATTGACTGGGACGCAGAAGCAGCCGAAAAGTCAGGCTACCCTCACTACATGCTCAAAGAAATCTACGAGCAACCCACCGTTTTACAAAACACCTTCGGTGGACGCTTTGCAGGCAACGGCACTGACGTGCAGCTAGGCTTAAACCTTGACCCCATGAGCATAAACCGTGTCGTTGTAACCGCTTGCGGAACAGCATCTTACGCAGGCATGGTTGGCGAATACCTCATAGAACACATGGCACGCATTCCCGTAGAAGTCGAAGTTGCTAGCGAATTTCGCTACCGCAAACCCGTACTAGATAGCAACACTCTCTGCATCGTCGTATCTCAATCAGGCGAAACCATTGACACACTCGAGGCCCTAAGAGAAGCCAAACGACAAGGCGCAAAAACACTCGCCATTTTAAACGTAAAAGGATCATCCATAAGCCGTGAAGTAGACGACACGCTCTACATTCATGCAGGACCAGAAATTGGCGTGGCAAGCACCAAAGCTTACTTAGCCATGGTCGCAGCCTTTGAACTTGTAGCCATTTGGTTAGGACGCGCCAGAGGCACCCTAAGAGACGAAGAAGCAGCCGAAATCATAAAAGCTCTACGCGCAACCCCAAGCCTCATTGAAGACGCCATAAAAGAACGCGACAACATAGCAAAAATTGCAGAGCAATTCAAAACCTACAAAGATTTCTTATTTTTAGGACGCGGCATTAACTTTCCAACCTCTTTAGAAGGCGCACTCAAACTCAAAGAAATCAGCTACATACACGCAGAAGCCTACGCCACAGGCGAAATGAAGCACGGCCCTATTGCCTTAATAGACGACCAAATGCCTGTCGTATGCATAGCAACCGCCTCTGAACTCTACGAAAAAACCGTTTCAAACATACAAGAAGTCAGAGCGCGTGATGGCATTGTCATAGCACTAGCCAACCATGAAGATGAAAACATTAAAAAGCATGCAGACTACGTTATGTACGCCCCAAAAACCCATGAACTTGTATCACCCTTAGTAAACGTAATAGCCATGCA
>CAYGTA010000285.1:0-6395 GCA_964352605.1 uncultured bacterium
GCAATAAGTATCCTGCAATAGCTAATGCTATTATTCAGTTAGAGCTATATCAATAAAAATAAATGCTAAGGAAACACTATGAACAGCTACAAAATCGCACTCATCCCCGGAGATGGCATAGGTCAAGAAGTTGTACCAGAAGCACTAAGCGTACTAGACAAAGTCGCTGCACTCACAGGCTTTAAGCTCGAGTATGCTCATTATGATTGGAGCTGTGAGCTTTTTAAGAAAACAGGCAAAATGATGCCTGATGATGGTTTAGATCAGCTACGTGATTCTGATAGTATTTTTTTGGGTGCAGTTGGCTTTCCGGGTGTTCCTGACCATGTTTCTTTGTGGGGTTTACTGATTCCAATTCGGCGTGCGTTTGAGCAATATATAAACTTGCGTCCTGTTAGGTTACTTAAAGGCGTTGCGTCACCTTTAAAAGATCCTGGTGAGATTGATTTTTATATTGTGCGTGAAAATAACGAGGGTGAGTATTCTTCTATTGGCGGTAGGCTTTATGAAGGTACTGAGCATGAAATGGCTGTACAAGAAAGCATCTTTACACGCCGTGGTGTTGATAGAGTTATGAAGTTTGCCTTTGAGCTTGCGCGCTCACGCAAAAAGCAATTAACCTCTGCAACCAAATCTAACGGCATTATTCACACCATGCCTTACTGGGATGAACGGTTTGAAGCTATTTCAGCAAGCTACAGTGATGTTCAGACCAACAAATTTCATATTGATATTTTGACAGCACATTTTGTGCAGCATCCTGATTGGTTTGATGTGGTTGTTGCAAGCAATCTTTTTGGCGATATTTTATCTGACCTTGGCCCTGCTGTTGTAGGGGGCATGGGCATAGCACCCGGTGCGAACATAAACCCCGAGAAAACCTACCCCAGTATGTTTGAACCTGTTCATGGTAGCGCCCCAGACATTGCTGGCAAAAACCTAGCGAACCCCATTGCCTGCATATGGACAGCTGTCATGATGCTTGAGCATTTAGGTGAACAAGAAGCCGCATCAGCTGTCATGAACGCCATTGAAGCAGTTTGTGCCGAAGGCACGCATTTAACAAAAGATTTAGCTGGCACTGCGTCAACCCAAGAAAGCACTCGAGCTATTTTAGATAAACTTAATTAAGTTTTTTACAACCCTAAATAGACTTTTTTGATTCTTGAATTGCCTAGTAGATCATTTGATGGGCCGTCAAGCACAATTCGACCTTGCTCTAAGACATAGGCTCGGTCTGTTATGCTTAGTATTTCTCTAATGTTTTGCTCAACAATAAGTGCAGATAGACCTTCTGTAACAAGTTCTTGTACAGCTTCTAAAACAGTTCTAACCAATTGAGGGGCCAAACCTTGTGACGGTTCATCTATCATGAGAAGTTTTGGTTGTGACATGAGCGCTCTAGCTACCGCTAACATTTGTCTTTGCCCACCCGATAATAGGCTTACGGTATCTTTACGCCTAGTCCATAAGTCAGGAAAAAGCTTGTAGACACGTTCCAAGGTAACTTTACGTTGTTTTTTGGCTTTAGCAAGATAAGCACCTAAGACTAAGTTTTCTTCAACAGTCATGCTTAAAAAAAGATGTTTTTCTGTTGTTACATGGGCTATGCCACGTTCGCTTAACGCATGAACTTTTAAAGCGTTAATTGTTTTGCCTTCAAAATAGATCTGTCCAGTACTAGGTTTTAGCATGCCTGAAATAGCTTTTAAAATGCTTGATTTACCTGAACCATTTCCGCCTATAAGGCCCACCAGTTGACCTTTTGCAACATACAAATTAATGTCTTGAACAACTTCTAAATAGCCGTAACTTAGCCCTAGATGCTTAAGTTCTAAAAGCGCTTTAGTCATGAATGGTCTCGCCTAGATACGCTTCAAGAACTTTACTGTGTTGCGTTATGTAATCTGGCGTTCCTTCAGCAATAATATTGCCTTGAGCCAAAACAATGACTTGATCAGCCAAAGCAACAATGGCTTGCATAATATGTTCAATCAGAATAATAGCTGTACCGTCAAGCGTAAGGCTAAGAATAAGCTCCATCATTTCAGCTAAGGCAGCAGGATTTAAGCCTGCCATAACTTCATCTAACAAAAGTAGTCGTGGTTTAACCGCTAAGGCTTTCGCAAGCTCGAGTCGTTTTCTGCTGGCTAAATTAAGGTTTTGGGCTGTGTCTTTGCTTCGCTCTCTTAGGCCAACCCGCTCTAAGCACGTTACAGCCCATGCTTGCGCTTCATTGCGGCGATTGTAGTGGCAAAAAGCTGCGGTGAGTACATTGTCTAAAACTGTCATGCTTTCAAAAAGTTGACCTATCTGAAAGCTTCGTCCTATACCCATTTGGGTTCGACTGTAGGCCGGCATATTACTTATGTCAGCATTAACAAAATAAATACTGCCCGTTTTTAAGGGAGCAAAACCACAAATGCTATTTAATAAAGTTGTTTTTCCTGAACCATTTGGCCCAATTAAGCCTAAAATCTGGCCTCTTTTTATGCTAAAAGAAATATCATTTAGGGCATCTAAAGCTGCGTACTGAACGCTTAAATGCTTTACCGTCAAAATGTTAGGGCTTGTCATGGCAATTTAGCCTTAGCTTTGGTCAGGCGTTTTTGCTTGGCTTGGTTTAAGCTTAGTGTAAGTTTTCCTAAAATACCTTGAGGTAAATATAAAATCACAAAGATTATAAGAATGCCGTATATCAGCAAGCTTGCCTCAGCAAAACTATTACTAAAGAGTTCTGAGGCACTTACTAGCAAAATAGCTCCCAAAGATGGTCCCCACACTGTTCCTCGGCCACCTATAATGGCGGTCAGGGCAATTTGTATCGACAGAGGTAAACTAAAAAGTTCATGCGGGCTAATAAAAGATAAGAATATTCCGTAGAGCGCTCCGCCTAGAGCTGTTAAGGCAGCTGACCATATAAAGGCGCGGAGTTTAACGTTTAGTGGGTTTATGCCCGCAGCTTGTGCGGCAAAAACATTTGTCTTTAAAGCTTGCATGTGAAACCCAAAGCGGCTTCGTGAAAAATAACTAATTATCGCTAAGACTAAAACAACATAAGCTAACGCTAAATAATATTGCGTTAAACGATCAAATAAATTTAGACCAAAAGGTTGAGGTAAACTAAACAAAAATACACCTTGTGCCCCATCCGTGAGCCACGCTTCATTAATAGCAACCAATCGTAAAATTTCAGCAATAGCGATGCTTGATAAAGCAAAGTAAGAGCCTCTAAGCTTTAAGCTCATTAAGCCCCAAGCGAGCGCAAGTAAAGCTGCAAGTATCATGCCTATTTGGCTGGCAGACACTGCGTCAAAGCCATACTTTCCACTTAACAACGCCACTGAGTAAGCGCCTATACCCACAAAGGCTGCATGCCCAAGACTTGTTTGCCCTGTCCAACCACCCAAAATATCCCAAGAACTAGCCCAGCCCATCAATATAAACAAAAAGATAAACAGACTTAAGTTTAGACTCTGATTAACTAAAGGTAAGACTATTGCGCCTGCAGTAAAAACAATTAACTGGCTGTAAGCCCTAAATACAGACATTTAGACTTCACGATGTTCTTGAGAAAAAAGTCCTTGGGGCTTAAACAGCAAAATAAGCAAAAAAACAATAAGTCCATAGGCGTCACGGTAATTATTAGATATATAGGCTGCACCTAATACCTCAGTAACGCCTAAAAGCACACCACCGGCAACTGCGCCCCATATATTACCTAAGCCCCCTAGAATAGTAACCACAAAGGCTTTTAAGGTAAAAACAGAACCCGTTGTTTGAGGGCTTACAAATAGCTGAGGTATAAGAATTACACCAGCAACCAGCGCTAAAGCCGTGCCAACAGCAAAGACAAAACGACGCATCTGCAAAGTATTTATACCCACCAATTCAGCACCAACCGTGCTGTTTGAGGTAGCTCTCAAAGCTCGCCCTTGCTCTGTTTTGTTTAGAAAAAAATATAAACTTGTAATAATAATTAGACTGATAAGTGTTGCCAAAATTTGAGGCAAACTTAAACTCAAACCCGCTATCTTAAACGTACTTGTTGAAAAGCTCGAGTATAGGGATTTAGGTTCAGGACCAAAGAAGAGTTGTAGCGCATTTTGTATTATGAGGCCTATCCCTAAAGTTAAGAGCAGGCTGCTATCTTCTGATGATGAGATGAGTCGACTTAATAAAAATTGTTCTATGAGCCAACCTAAGGCAAAGCCAATGGGAATCACGGCAACTAAACTTAAGTAGGGGTTCCAAGCAAGTTGTTCATTTAGGCTAATGCTTATGTACATGCCTAAAACCAGAAAGTCACCATGGGCAAAGTTAAGTACCCTTAAAACACTAAAAATGAGGGCCAAGCCAACGCCAATAAGTGCGTAAAGACCCCCAATCAGAAGTCCGTTAAGAATATTTTGGCTTAATATAAGCATTTATCGCTCACGCCATGCTGGGGTAGGAAAGGCTATGTCTGCTTTGGCAAAAAGCGGTGGGTAAATGCTTATAAATTCACCTGAACGCACTTGAACAGCCATCATTTTTAAGGGGTTTTGTTGGTAAAACCCTGCTTCATTTGTAAAGCTAATTGAGCCGTAAACTGTGTCAGGCAGTTGCGTTTCTAAAAGGGCTTGCCTTACGCCTTCGGCATCTAGTGTTTTGGCACGACGCAAAACATCTGCAGCTGTCATGACGCCAATATAAGCTTGAACTGCGTGGTATGAAGGCGGGCCAGAAAGTTCTTCACTGAGTCTTTCAAATAGCACTTGGGCCTCTTCATGCGCCATATCTGGCGTCCAAGCTGTTGCGCTTATCACCCACTCGGCAGCGTCACCTGCACCACTAATAAAATTAGGAAGCGCAAAGCCAGCTGCCGCACCCGCATAAAGTTTAGGGTTTAAGTCAACCTCTTTAGCTTGTCGTATTAAGGCCACCGAATCTTCTGCATAAGACACCATGAGCAAAATATCTGGTGCTTCGGCTTTAAATCTTGTTAAAACAGGACGAAAGTCAGTAATACCTCGATCATAATTTTCTGAACTAATAAGCTCATAGTTACGCTCGAGTGCGAAATCTTTGACTGCATCTGCAACTGCAGTTTCAAAGCTTCCGTTGCCATGAATAACGACAATACTTTCAAGATCGTGACCCTGTGTTCGTAATTGGTCAAACACATCAAATAGCACTTCTGCATAGGCTTTAGAGGTTTGGTTGAGTCTAAATACCCAGTCTGAACCTGGCTTGGTTATGCCGTCAGCTGAGCTGGTAAAAACAAGCAGCGGAAAAGACTGTCGTGTTAGGTAACTAGCCAATGGGTTTGTTATGGAGGATGAGTAAGCACCCATAATGAGTGAGACTTCTTTTTTAAGGAGGCCTTCGGTAGCTGCTAAGGCTGTTGCTTGGCTTGAACGATCATCTTCTAACAGTAGCTCTAGAGACTTACCATTTATGCCATTTTGCCGCTCAATATCTTCAAGGGCAAGTTTAAACCCTGCTTGGTGCTGTCTACCAAACTCTGAAAAGCGACCTGTTAAGCTCGTTACAATGCCTAGTTTAACGCTTTCTTGACTTAGACTTAACGGACTAAAGCATAATAGCAGCGTAGTAAAGGCTAGCTTTACATAACTGTAATTACTCAGTCGCACTGTCTTAGCTGCAAATTGCCTAGTATCATGAATCATAAATATGTTTTTTAAGTTTAGCTTATTTTTTCCTTCTTTCGAAGTATAGACCCTGCTTTACAAGCATAATAATTTCGCTATACTGGTATACCAGTCATATGTTAAGCTACCTCTTGAAGATAACTTAACACTTCACAACGGCTCTGAACACTGCATTAAGGATAAATCAATGAATGATAAACATGCACCACGGGTATTCTTAAAAGATCAAGCTTATGATGAATTAAAAAAACTTATCTTAACCGAACACTACCCGCAAGGCAGCTTTTTATCTGAACGAAGCCTAGCCGAAACCTTAGGCATGAGTAAAACCCCAGTACGCTCCGCCATTGAACGACTCGAGTCTGAAGGTTTTGTAACCGTTTCACCACAGCAAGGCATTGTTGTTAAACCCCTAAGTGTTTCAGAAATCATGGATTCATTTGATATCCGCATGGCACTAGAAAGCTTTATTGTACGCAAACTCACGAGCAAACTAACTGACGAGCAAATTTCAAGACTCGAGTTTGCACTTGCAGAACAAAAAAGCTGCATAGCTTTACGTAATGTACAACTAGCTGTTGAAACAGGTTTAAACTTTCATGTGCTACTCGCTCAGCTTCATGGTAATGAAGAAATGCTTAGGGCACTGTGGCGTCAGCGAGATATTTTGTACCGCGTCAAGTATCAGATTTATGATCATGAAGATTATGCAAAACGTGTAGAACAAAATTATTTAGAGCA
>CAYGTA010000286.1:0-6327 GCA_964352605.1 uncultured bacterium
ATAAGACTTTAGGTAGAGGTATGTAAATTTCTAACATGCTATAGTTTTGTAGTTTGCCTGAGTTTGTAAAATTCTGTTTCACGTACTTAGGTAAATGTGTATACTTGTTATCTCTAAGTTGTTAGAGTTATGGCAAGGTATTCTTGTATTTATAGGTGATCTTTAACTATGCGTATTGGTTTATTTAGTGATACATATCGTCCTAATGTAAATGGCATAACATTTGTCATTGACATTTTGCGAGCTGAATTAGAGAAGCTTGGTCATGAAGTTTATATTTTTGCCCCCATCCCTCAAGTGCGTAATTACAAAGATGCAGATAAACATATTTATAGGTACAGAGCCATTAAAGGTCTATTTTTTGATGACTACTTAACGAGTATTTTCTTTCCACCCCGTGAATTAAAGCGCATTCAAGCCTTAAAGCTTGACCTGATTCAGTTTTTTACACCCAGTCAGGTTGGCTTATTAGGTGCATACGCGGCAATCAAGTACAATATTCCGCTTGTAAGTCAGTACAGTACGGATCTTTATGAATATGTTGCACACTATCCTGCTTCGGTACCTGGCGTTGTAGGTTTGGCTTTAACAGCGCCCATTGCTTTGCAATCTGACACTGAGGAGTTAAAACGTATTTACAAGCGCTTACGACAAGATGACGTTGAGGGTGCTTGGGCGCAAAAACTTACAGCTAAAATGATGACCATAATTCACAATCGCTGTTCTCAAGTCATTGTTTTATCTCGAAAAATGCAGCATCAGCTTAGAGGTTGGGATACCCAAAGTCCTATCTCTTTGATTCCTACAGGTGTTGATCCTTTACCTGCAAGCAAAAATTGTAGAGCAGAAATTCGTGAACAATTTGGAATTGAGGCCGATGAAAAAATCATTATGTACGCAGGTCGGCTGGGTGCTGAAAAGAACATCGACTTACTGATTGACGCGTTTAAGCTCAGTTTAAAGAATCTAGCGAAGAGTAAACTATTTATTGTTGGTGACGGCATGCACCGCAAAAAACTAGAGGAGCGCGCAGGCAGCCTTAAAGACAGCGGTCAGATTGTCTTTACTGGCTTTTGGGAGCGCCAAGATTTAGGTGGCATGTACGCTGCTGCTGATCTTTTTGTTTTTCCATCTTTAACTGATACCCAGGGGTTGGTTCTTCATGAAGCGGCCCATGCAGGTTTGCCTTTAATTGTTGTTGATTCGCATGTTTCAGAAGTGCTCAAAGATAAGCAAAATGGATTTATCGTCAAGAACAACGCTTCTCATATGGCAAAAGCCATTGTTAAATGCTTTAGTAATGAAACGCACTATAAAGAAATGTCAGATAAAAGCAAGTATCTTGCAGCGCAATATTCACAAGAGAAGCAAGCCAGAAAGTTAGAGAAACTTTATCTTGAATTAGTTGGTGAAGGCGTACCTACAAAAGCATCAAAGCGAGATGATAAAAAACCTAGTTTAAGTGCTGAACTTACAGCTTTTTCGCTAACCAATCCTGATAAATAGCAATAAGCTCCTCACCAATTTTTTGACTGCTATAACTATCTGCAAGCTCGAGTGCTTTTTGTTCATAGTGTTTATATAAATCTTTGCTGCTAATGTGCTTTTTAATTGTGCTTGCAAAGCTTTCTTCGTTGGCTTTTATAACGTAGCTTTCAAATAGACTTTGGTAATTTGTATTGTCTCTTATGAGTATAGGTAGAGCGCAACTAGCTGCTTCTAAAAGTGAAAAAGGTAAATTTTCTTGATGCGAAGGAAAAAAGAATAAATCTGAAGCGTTGTAGTAAGCATTCATTTTTTCATAGGCTACCTGCCCTGTTACCGTTACATTTGGTGGCGCATTTTCTAACAACTCTGTTAGTTTTTCATAATCAGAAGTAAGCCTGCCAAAGGGTCGACCCCCTATCCATAAGAATTTATAGTCGGGTAGCTGCCTTGCTGTTTCTATGAAACTAGCAACACCTTTTCTGGGTTGTATTTGTCCGCTACTGGCAATAACTACATCATCTTCAAGGTAGCCTAAGTCTTTACGCATACTTTGCCGTAACTCAGCATCCTTAAAGAACTTAGCTCTATTAATAGGGTTAGGTAAAAACACAATAGGTGTTTTTACCCCTAAAAGCTCGAGCTTTTCTTTAACTTCGGGTGCAACTGCAAGTATAAGGTCTGCGTGATTATAAACGCGTTTTAAGTACCATGTGATGGCAGGTAACCATAACTCTGAGGCTATTAGGCTGCCTTTAAAGGAATCTGGAATGACATGCGCTGTCATAACTTTTAAGTCGGCCTTATTGCTTAGTAACCAAAAGAGGCTACCAATGGTGTGTGCATGTGCAACAGTCGTTTGTTTGAAGGTATTTTTTTCAAAGGGAATGCCTTGTTGCTCGAGAATAGTTAGGTGTTCTAGAAAGGCTGTGTGTACACCCTGCCCTGGGCTTAAGCCTGATTCAGAAATAACGTTAACGCTTAACTGCATAATTCTCCACGGTAAAGTAGGCTTAACTATTTAAAGCCATACTCGAGCATAGTGCGTAAGTCTTAATTTCAAAAGTGTTAAGACTTTGTTCAAACAGTACCAAAACTATGACTGAGTTTGTAAACTTGGTAATAGTTAACCTTGCTCTCATAATGATATATGAATATGAATAGGTTGATTCTTGACTTAGGTTTGCAATTTAGGCGTGGCAATTACTAAGCTTAAAAAACTGCCTAGCTTTAGTATTTAAAATAGGCTTAAACTTAAAAGCTTGGTTTAAATTATGTTTCTTCTTTGAGGCATTTTGCGTAAACTGACTACGAATGATTTTTGGTTGAGCATCTAAACGCAAGCTCAGCAATTTTATAGGCACACGATTAGGGTTTTAATGTTTCGTTTTTTAGCATGGCTGGTTACAAATCATAGTTACAAAGTTGTTGCCTTTTGGCTTGTCTTATTCTTAGCAGCTATTCCTTTTGCTAGTAGAATAAATGAAGTTCTTTTTACAGAAGTTGATGCTCCTCCTAACAGTGCTAGTGCTCAAGTTAGTGAAATCATTCAAACGAACTTTGCCAATCGTGAAGGTTATCAAGTTGTCCTTGTTTCTGAGTGGCTCGAGCGTCCTAGTAATGTAACGGAGGATGTTTTTGTTGAAGCCTATAGGCTTGAAAAACTGAAGTGGCAGGAACTCCCTAGCATTGGGCGCATTATTGATCTTGATACGGACACCCGTTTGCCTTTAAATATTGAAAATTCTTTTGCTGTTAGTTTGATTGAGTTAGAAACGAAGTCTTACACGGAGGCTTTAAGCTTAACAGAAGAGCTTAATGAACTTTTGTCTGAACATGAAGATTGGAATCATTTGCTCACAGGGGGTGCTGCCCTTGATAATGAAATGCGAGTTATTGCTGGGCAAGATGCTAGACGTGCAGAAATCATTGGTATTCCACTAAGCTTTTTGGTGCTTTTCTGGGTTTTTGGTAGTGCGGTTGCGGTGAGTTTACCGCTAATCATCTCTATGGTTGCTATTGTTTTAACCCTTGCATTACTATTTTTTATAGGGCAAGTCTGGCCTTTTGCAACTTACGCTCAAATCATTGTTTCAATGTTGGGTCTGGCTACTGGCATTGATTATGCACTGGTCGTTGTCAATCGCTTTAGAGAAGAGCTAGGCATTCAAAAAGATACAAAGGCGGCTACCTCACGCACGTTACATACAGCCGGACATGCAGTTTTTTCCAGTGGCTTTACAGGCGTAATCTCTCTGTTTGCCTTACTCTTTCCCCCCTCAGACTTTATTCGTTCCATTGGCGCTGGCGGCATGTTGATATTGGGTATGAGCGTACTCATATCCATTACTTTATTACCTGCCATTTTGCATTTGCTAGGCCATAAAATAAATGCTCTATCTATCAAAAACCCTGACCCTGAAAGAAGTTACGGCTTCTGGCGTGCTTGGTCAAACACCATCTTAGCTAGACCAAGATTATTTCTAGTCATTGGTCTACTCCTTATTTTAGGCATAAGCCTACCCGCCTTAAACATGCAATTAGCTTTCGGAGCATTTGAAGGCTTAACCGAAAAAACAAAGGTAAGACAAGCCCAAAATATTTTAATGGACGCAGAACTAGATAGTCTTGTCCTATCTTATGATGTACTGGTAGATTTCGGAGATCGAGGTGTTTTTCATCCATCTTCAATTTTGGCATTAAGCAAATTTAGCAGGGCATTAGAAGAAGTTGCCGATGTTGAACAAGTACTTTCACCTACTACAGTTAGAGGCGTGCCCTCTTTACTGGTTCAGCAGTACTACTCGAGTGCTGAAGCAATTCAAGATAGCCCTTTGGCAGAGTTATCTAGCTTAACGGTAAGTAGAAATGCTCGCTATGCACTCTTGCAAGTTTTTCCAAAACGGCTCGTAAATACTGAGGAGCGCGTAACCTTACTGGCAAGCATTAACTCGCTAGGTAACGACTTTGACTTAGGTTTGATTATTGGGGGTGACTACGTTTTTGAACAAGAATGGATTGACTCTATCTATCAATCTATTCCGATTGCCCTTATGTTTGTCTATGGTATTACTTTTATTTTGTTAAGTCTTACCTTTAAATCTATTGTGCTTGCCTTAAAAGCTATTGTGCTTAATTCATTAACCGTAACGGCAGCCTTTGGTGTTATAACGCTTGTCTTTCAGTACGGTTTTTTTGGAGATATTTTTGCTACTTCTGGCGGTCTTGGCTACATTGAATCTAGTGTACCTATCTTTATTTTTGCTGCCGCTTTTGGCATCAGCATGGATTATGAAGTCTTTTTGCTGGCACGCGTTGTAGAAGCCCATAAAAATGGCATGACTGACGAAGACGCTATTCGCTATGCACTAACAACTACTGGCAATGTCATTAGTAGCGCAGCGTTTATAATGGTTATTGTCTTTTCAGCTTTTTTCTTTAGTAACATTCTTCTTATTAAAAGCCTCAGTTTAGGCTTAGCCGTCGCAGTATTTACCGATGCAACTATCGTAAGGCTATCCCTTGTACCCTCATTCATGACACTCATAGGGCGCTTAAACTGGTGGTACCCAAAACAACTCGAGCGTCTGAGTGACAAAGCAAACTTATCGCATGACTAACGAGCTCTTAAAGGCTCGAGTAGGTTCTTTTGAAACACGCGGTAGGTTCTGTACTCATGAGCCTGCAAGCTTTCAAAAAAGCTTTTTTTGTTTTCATCTGTCTCAATTATTGCTAGAAAATCAATAGCGTTATAGTTTGTTTTCGTGGCTCGTTTTAAAAGCTCATTAAACAAAACCAACTCGAGCTTTTCATTGTCTGCTTGACTCGCATAGAGTGAAACCACAATTTTAGTACTATGACGCTTAGGGTTTATCATGCTTAAAGGCGCTAACCAAGCGGCTTGGGTTTGACGTTTAAGAAGGGCTTGATTGGCATCTGGCATGGCGAACAAAGCAGCCACTAGGTCTCCATTATTTTCAAGCAAAACCACCAGATTAGGATCAATGAATGCTTTTAGCTGAACCGCCAAAAAAGCAATTTCTTCTTCTGAAAGAGCAATATAGAAACGCTCATCTTTAAAAGCTTCATTAAAGAAATTGAAAATGCGTTTCATATCGTTATCGTAATCAGACATATTTAAACGCCGAGCAACAAAGGCTGCCTCTTGCGCTTGCTCAAGCTCAGAGCTGAGTTCTTCAGGAAACCCCAACCGTACATCCATGGTAAAACTCTGATTATCCTGCCATTTAAAAAAGCCAGCTGCCTCTAAAAAACTAAGCTCTTCAAGACTATTCTGAGGTGTCAAAAACGAAGCTGGAACATCTAACTTATTAACCAGAAAGCCCTCAGACACTAGCCTCAAAGGATGAAAAGGCCCCCGAATGCGGCCACGCCCCAACTTCTTAGCTCTAAGCTCGAGTGCTTCTAGTAAAGCTTGTGCAGCAAATTCGTCATCAGCTTCAAAAAACCCAAATAAGAGCGCGTTACTGTAGTGCTTATTGTTATAAGCAGCATCATCTAATACTGCTATGCGTCCTACTGTCGCTTTGTTATTTTTGGCTACCAGCAGGTCAACCTTAGCCTGCTTAAAATAAGGATTTTGCGCCTCATCAAATAAACGTTGTTCATGAGCTTTTAAAGCTGCAACCCAATTGGCTCGAGTCTTGTTTTTTCTAAATGAATAGTCAATAAAGTCTTTTATTGACCGTGTACCTGAAACCACCTTTACCTCTGCCATGTTGAAGCCCTCCATAGTTAAGCGAACATACCCCAGCTTAAACATAAACTTAGCTCATAGTACCTTAAAATAATCTCATTCTTCTTTAAAAATAATCTTCTTAT
>CAYGTA010000287.1:0-6312 GCA_964352605.1 uncultured bacterium
TTCTTATTTTGCCGCCATTTTTAGCAGGGTAAGGCAAGTCAGGCATAACAAAGAGTAGCTTCAGGGTAACCTCACAAGGGTAAGACGGCTTAGTTTTGCATTAGCTTCACGACCCCAAACATAAAGCATGTGTTGACCTTCTTCTAAGCAAAGTACCATAAAGAACTAAGGTTTTGATTTCAATGCTCTTGACTATTAAAAATGTGAGTCAAGTCTTAAATGCAACTCTTCTACAGACCAATTATTTACATGCAAACGAGGAATTTGCATTAAGTTAGTCCAAGAATAGGTACAAGTATTATAAGCAACAGCAGCTTTGGTAAATCCTAATTCGTAACATACTCGCTTTGACTCTTTATTGAATAACCCAAATGGGTAAGAAAAAGTTGTTACTCTTTGTCCAATCCAAGACTCGAGCATGCGTTTAGAATCTCCAATTTCTTGTTTTTGTTTTTCTGTATTCATACTTGTAAGTGCAGAGTGATTAACTGTATGAGCTCCTATAGTTGTTAAAGGGTGTTCTGCCAGAGCTTGAAGTTCCTTTAAGCTAAGTACTGTATTAAATTGCAAATCCCTAACATTTAAACTTGACCATTTATTTAACTGCTTAATTTGCAATTCCCTTTCTAAAAATTCACTATTTTTTAGGGTAGCTTGCAAGTGCATTACAAGCTTTAGTCTTTCTTCAAAAGTAACTGTAGGCCATGATGATGTTTCACCATTGAGTTTAGTTGAGTAAAATTGAGGGTAGACTTTGTCTTGTAATAAAGCGCTGCAAAGTGCGTCTGACCAAAATTCCTCTTTGCTATCAACTAGGCCTGTGGATATAAAGAAAGTTGCAGGTACATTGTATTTCTCGAGTATCGGTAGTGCTTGAGTGAAGTTATCTCTATATCCGTCATCAAATGTAATAACTATAGTAGGTCTTTCAAGAGCACTCCAATCATCTTCGAAGCGTGCAAACTGATAGTGGCGGCTCATATAGACTAATTGTTGTTCAAATATCGAGGGTTTTACTGAGATCGACCAAGGATCTTGATTCACATCATCAACTCGGTGGTACATAAGAACAAGTACTGGTTGTGCAAATCTTTTAAGGCTATAATCTCTGATCTGTCTTGACAGTTTTTTTACTGATGGGCGCTTCAATTTTAATCTTTTCATTTGGTCTCTTACTTCTAACAAGGTAAAAAAACTACTAATGCGAGTCCATTAGTAAATCGGTTCATGGCAATCTCACAATGGCCAAACGGTTGAGTTTTACGTTAGCTTCACGCCCCCACAAATAAAGCGTATGCTGGCCTTCTTCTAAGTAGAAGACTTTAGGCATAAATTCATTATCACTATGTGAACCGTCACCCCGCCACGAAACAGTGCGCTCTTCAAAACCTTGAGTAATGTCGATATCCCAGATCATAGTATAGATATTAGGTTTTTCATTAATATTCAGCAAAAAGGAGTTAGAGCTATCTGTTGGAGCATCTACTAAAGCGTTAATAATATAGTTACCCGAGCGCTCAACCGAAAACACATAAACTGCTTTTCCTACCGAATCTTCACTGAACGCTTCAATACTTTGCACTAAAGATCCATCAATAAAGTCAAAAGGGGATGATACCAAACCGCTCGAAGCGTCCCATGTGGCAGTTACAATATAAGCCTGTGATAACGCTTGAAGCTGGCTTTTTGAACTTAGATTTGCACCAGAGAGAGGGCAGTTGAGACTTTCAAAATCTTCATCCGTAGCAAAGAAATCTGTTGCAACTACAGCCTTGAAGTTAGGATCAAGCACTTCACCTAAAATAGCTCCCTCAGTATTCCACTGGCAGTTATTCGTAACGCTAGGCTTAGCGTCTGGAAAGGTGAGTCTAGCACCGTCAAAAATACTATTTCTTATTTGGTGACCACTTCCTTCAATATAAACACAATGATATTTAGTGTTTTCACAATAAAACGTTACACCATCTAAAACCCAGTTTTTCACTTTTGTATTAGGATAAGCAAGAAGACCATTGTCTGCAGCTTTTGTCAAAATAACATCTCGCAAAGTTACATTATTCACTACAGCATTAACTCCCCTGCCATTATAAGTTTGTCCCAAAATAAGACCGTTTGTGTGACCTGGACCAATTACACTTTGTTCAATAAGTATATTTTCGACTGTACCGCCATCATAAATCTGCAAACCGTCAGTATGAGTGCAGTAATTCCAAGCTTCAGTTGGTAAACTTGGGTGTGCTCTCGAATTGTAAAGCCAAGACCTGCGCAGTACAAAATTATTTAGCCCCTCTGACTGAATGGCATCTTGTCCGTTATCATAAATAACGGCATCTTCAACCGTAATAAAATCACCTGACAAACGCAAACCCGGCTGATCAGTAAACACACCACTCGAGCCTTGACGTAACAAACCGTTATTAAACACTTCAATGTTCTTAATTAAAATATGACTCGAGTTTTCGTTAATAATGGCACCTGAACGGTTGTGTCCGTAGATTTTGATACCTTGCCAGCTTGCACCATCAACATTTACCCATGATTTACCTTCCATAATGAGTCCAACGTCACGTACGCCTTCAGTTTGGTAGTCAGCATTTTCCTGACCGCAGTAGGGTAATGGGGTTTCTCGTCCGCCAAAAATATGAACCATGCCGTTACGACCTAGTTCAGTACTTCGCTTTATGCTTATGGGTTTGCCTTCTGAACCGCTTTTTTCAACAGTGAGCGTGCTGGTGTAAATCATTTGCTCAGCACCTCCATCAAGCAAAATAGTGTCGCCAGCACTTATTACTGACCAATCTATTTGGTCTAGTTCGTTCCAAGCTTCTTGCCATGATTCACCACTTGTATTGCTTCCCGTTTTAGAGACATAGTAAGTTTTAGCTTCTTGTGCTTGTGCAAACAACAAAAGGAACGTTAGTAGCAGTGTAGCTATTGATTTATAGTGATTGTGTGTATTCATAGTTATAGGCCTTAGCTTACGCAAATTTGAATTTGCTTATAGGAAAAATATCTTATTCTTTGCTTTACAAGCTGCAATCTAGTCTTAAATTGCTTTGTTACTCTTGAGTCAAGAAGGCAAGTCTCAAAGAATCTTGACGCTAAATCTTCAGCAGTCTTTCTTTCAAACCTATCTAACAATTTTAATTAATCCTTTTATGAGCTTCTTGAAACAGCTTTTACACCCAATAGTAAGCTAAACCTAGTCACAATTTTACCTTAGTCTTTTTCTCTTAATACGACGAAACAGCCTTGTTTCTTTATGCAACTGAACCAGCTTAAATCCCATAGCTAAATAATCATTAAGTACAGAAAGTTGGTCTTTACGGGTAACTGTTGTTGCCATTCGGTAACCCTCTTCTTTAGCTTTTTCAGTTAACAAGTATTCAAGATAAGTAACTAGGCCGTGACTGCGGTACTGCGGAAACACAAAAACATTTTCAAGCATTACCTCATGCTTTTTAAGTTTCGGAAAACGATTCGGATGTTGCTCTGCTAAAAGCTCATTCTCTTCAGGATAGATAAGCCAATCAAACGCAGCAATTTGCCCACTATCATCCCGCAGAACAAAACAATTTTTAAAGCCATCTTCAAAAAACATAATACGAACGATAAGCTCTTTTGCCATATCCTGATCAACTTCACTAATCTTTTCAAAAAGCTCATCAAATACGGCGTCAGTAGCTTGACTAAAATGAAATTCACCTCGAGGCACTTTTACAGGTTCATGCTTAAGCATAGGCATGCGTAAAGTATAAAAATCATCTGTTGAATACAGATTCTTAAAAACCGTTGCCAAGAACAAACGCCACCCCAACGTCTTGTAAAGAAAAAGCATTTTTTGCCAAGCACTTACCCCCAAGCGGCTACCCCTCATAAAGTTAGGCTCGAGTGTGGCCTGACCAAAGGTTTGTTTTTGTTCGTTCTTGAGCATATGTTGCTCCTCTCTTAGAACTTGTGTTTTATCCACTCTTTAAGCGTCCAGCGTAAAGAACCGTGCTCTTGCATGAGTGCAACATAAAGTCTTGCGGTGTCATGACTAATGGGTTTACGCATTTTTCTCAAAGTAGGCAGTTCTTTAAAGAAATCTTGAACAGCTTTCATAAAAAACCCAAAGGTTCTGCGTTTTAGGCTTCTTACAAACGCTACACCTACCCGTAAAGGCATTAGCTTCCAAATAAGCCAGCTAGGGTAGCGCGTTGCAAAAATGTAAAGACTATTTCTAAAGTCATAGTATTCGCGTTTCCCCCCACGTATACGTGTTTCAGTTATTTGCCCGAGTACCTCACGGTGGTAAACAAGTGCATCTGGACAGTAGATTATTTTGTAACCTTTATCCCAAAGTCTTAAACTTAGCTCTTCGCCTTCTCGACCAAAAAACAAGAAATCCCAAAAGGAACCCACATCTTTTAGCGCGTCCTTGCGTATAGCCACGCCGCCCTCAGAAAAGCTAAAACTCAAAAATTCTTTATCTCTGTCTTCTTTATCAAGCTCAGACCAAACCCAGCCAGCACCATCAAAATCATTTGTAAAAGCATTAACGATTTTACAAGCCACTGCACCCAAGCTTGGATCTGAATTAAATTTGTTTACAATAGCCCCAAGCGTTTCAGGTGCAAGACTTGCATCACTATCCAAAAAGAAAATCACGTTTCCTTCGGCTTTCTCTATTCCTACATTACGTCCACCTGTTGCACCGAGATTTTCTGACATATAATAATAACGAACATCCGGATAGTTTTTCTTTACGCTCTCCTGCGTATCATCTGTAGAAGCATTATCAATTAGAATAACTTCAAAATGCTTATAATTTTGCGCATAAATAGACTCGAGTGTGGTCATAACTTCGTTTTTTCGATTCCATGTAACGGTTACAATACTAATAAAACTGTCTTCTACATTTTTTATAAGACAAGTTGACATATTTAAACTTCTTTCCACTAAGTTTCTAAAGCTGTTCCAATAATATTTTTTCTATTAATTTCACACGATGTTCCCAAGTGTTTTGACTTGCAATAGCCTCTCTGGAATAAATACTCTTTGAATCATTTCTGTTTAAGCACTCCGGTATAGCCTCAATAAAATCCTCTTGGTCTTTTGCAATATAAAGGTAGTCTTTGAAAGGCGCTAGCTCTGGTAAATCTGTTGCTAACGCGGAACGACCCGCAGCTAGATATTCATGAAGCTTAAGAGGGTAGGCCGACTTAATATGGCCACTTAATGCCCAAGGCATAAGGGCTACATCAAAAGCTTTTAAGTATGAAGGTAATGCTTCTTTTGCTTTCATACCCAAAAAGTACACGTTTGATAATTTTTTTAGAGCTTTACTTTGCTCTGACTCTGTAAGCTCGTCCGGACCTACAAGTACAAGCGAATAGTCAGGATATCTTTGAGCCAGCTTTAATAGCAAAGCAACATCAATGTGATATCCCAACCAACCCGCAAAGCCCATGATAGGTCTAGGAATATCAGTAATATCTTTAGCTAGATCTATATTACTAAGCGCTTGATTAAACAACTCAAAATCAACTGCATTTGGCACGAAATAGGTATTCTCATTCCAAGCTAAACGCTTCTTCTCTTGAGCAGTTGAAGTAGCAAAAATAACATCTACTGCTTCACAAAATTGTTTTTCTCGCTCCTCCAAAAATGGCTTTATACGCCAACTATGCGCCATATCTGAAAACTCATCATAGTTATAATAGCAACTAAGTTTTAAATTCAATTCTCGTACTAAACTCAACGAAAAAGGGTGATGTACCCATAAAATTGGCTCATCAACCTTTTTTACGCTTAAAACACGGTTTATATGAAATAAAGAAACTCGAGCGTTTAACCAAACTGCGAAGGGTAGCCAAAATTTCAGTAAACCTTGGGGTAAAAAGCGCCGAAAGTAAGGTAAGGAGGGTGGTGAAGATACAACCATTAGGTTATTATTAATTTTATTGTATTGAGGTGATATAACGTTGCGAAGGCTTTTTAAGGCTTTCACCATTTTACTTCCTGCATCCATTTGGTTACTATCACCTGGGTCTAGATAGATTACCTTGTTATTTTTGGAAAGTCGTGACATTATTTGCTGAGTTTCCCGCCAGAGTGAATCCCACCGCCTAGGTGCCACGCAAAGAATTGTCTCGTTTTGAAAATCTGTCTGTTTCATAGATAACACCTCCGATACATTTCTATTGTGCCGATATGGTTGCTAAGCTTCAAAACACATTTAAACTTTCTAAGCATGTTTTACCTCTAAACGTTTCTTTGCAAAGCGTGAAAAGAGTAAGCCAAAGTCTTGCTTTGAAATGGTTGAAAATG
>CAYGTA010000288.1:0-6298 GCA_964352605.1 uncultured bacterium
GTATTTACAATCTTGTGAACACCCCCAATCAACTGAATTTTGGCACGTTACTTAGAAAGGCTAAAGAAATTAGTCAGAGTAATGCAGATATTATCGAAGTGAGCGCTACTTTTATTGAAGAACAGGCAATCAATACTTGGCAAGCATTCCCATTTTACTTACCAGCTGATTACATTAACTTCATGCTACTTAGTAACGCAAAAGCAAAGACAGCAGGGTTAACGCTGCGTCCTATTGAAGAGACAATCGTTCATGTACTTGAATGGAGTAATACCTTAGCAGATACTTATGAGTACAGTGCAGGGCTTACTCTTGAACAAGAAAAAGCTATTTTAGAAAAATGGCTGACTAAGTAGCATGTTAGCCTTTGTTATAAAGCTCAACACTTCAAGGACCACTTTAGTTGTTACTAAATAATTTCTTATAACGCCAAGTTAGCGTAACGGCTCTAGAGAGCATGAGTGCTGTAATGCCCCACCAAACGCCATTCAGACCCCAGCCTAACGGAATAACTAAAGCTAAAATAATAGCTGCAATAACGGCAGAGCTGAGCATAGCTAGGGCTAAAAAGCCAAAATCTTCGGCTGCTATAAAAATACCATCCCACACAAAAACAACTGCGTTGAGGGGTTGCGTTAAAATGACAAAGGGAAAAATGCTAAATACCAACCTAATTACATTAGCATCATTGGTAAAAATGCGCGGCAAATAAGCCTGTAATAAGAAAAATAAGACAGCAAATAAAATGCCAGCTATAAGCCCAAGGGCTAAAAGACGGTCAGATACAGCTTTGGCCTCACTACGTTTGTTTTCACCCAAATAGCGTGCAACTAAGGCTTGAGCAGCAATGGCAAGCGCATCTATTGTTAAAGCTAAAAGCAGCCAAATTTGAGCAGCTACCTGATGCGCTGCGACTTGCAGAACGCCCAAACGCGTTGCTACAGCCGTTGCAAAGGTAAAAGCTAGTGATAAGGATAGTGTTCGAATAAAGAGTTCCCAGCCTACTTTTAAAAAAGGGCGTAATTCTACAAGTTTAGGTAACTGCATTTGTATGTGAAAGTCGTTGCGATGCTTAACAAAAATGAGCCAAATAAAAGCAAGTGCACCCACCCATTGAGCAATGAGGGTAGCCCAAGCTGCCCCTGCTAAACCCCATGAAAAAACAAAAATAAATAAAGGGTCTAGAATAACATTCACTAGATTTAAAATGAGCGCGATGATAAAAGGAGTTCGGGTGTTTTGAAAACCACGAAAGACACCATTAGCTGCGGTAATAAATAAAACAGCAGGCGCAGCAAAAGCTCTAATACGCAAGTAACTTAACGTGGGTGCCTGTAAATCTTGAGTAGCTCCCATAACTGAGGTAATGGGAATTGCAAAAATCTGTAGGACTAAGAGTGCAAATAAGCCTAATAGCGTAGCTAGGGTAAATGCCTGCACCACAATTCGACCTGCTAATGCAGAATCATGTTTGCCTATAGCTTTTGCGAGCATGGGTGTTGTGCCGTAAGCCAAAAAGTTAAAGATAAAAAAACTTAAAGAAAAAATAGCGGTGTTTACACCCAAGGCTGCAAGCTCAGTAGCACCTAAGCGACCAATAAAGGCAGTATCGATAAGTGAAACAAGCGGGTCTGCCGCTAAACTACCCAAGGCAGGTAAAGCTAAAGCAAGAATCGCTTTGTCATAATGGCGATTTAAAAAAGATTTAATCATAAAGGAAAAAGGCAAAAAAAAACGCGCTTTCTAAGCGCTGATAAACAATAGTATAGCAGAATATAAGATATTCGTCAAGACTATGCACTGAAATCCGGACAAAACGCTGTATAGTCACTCTAAATACATTCATTTAGGTCTAGAAAAAGCGCTTAAGTTAAGTCTTCAATGAACCATTTCTCCACTCGAGCTATGTTTCTGGCGGGGTCGGGCTGCATGGTTTTTCGTTCGTTTGACTGGTGGTAGCGTTGATCAAGTTCATTCCAGTTTTGGTTTCCGTTGTAACTTAGAATCCAGATGAATTGATTTGTTTCTTTATTTAGGTAAGCACTAGGAATGCTGAAGCCAAGGCTTTCTCGTAAGGGTTTTAGTTGTCTTTGCCATTCTTCTGCAAAGGTTTCGAGTTGATGTTTGTTGATGGTGTAAATGCGGAGTTGTTTTGGCATGTGTGCCTCCTGTGCTTAGTTTACGCTTTAGACTATGTTGAAATCTGTTTTTAAGCATAAACTAGTACATGACGATTTGGCAGCTCGAGCGGCAACTTTCTAGGCGTTTGGTTTTATGGAGTGTTGTGAGTATGGTTGCGGGGGCTTTGCTACTTTTTGCTTCAGATTTTTGGCGTGGTTTTGGTTTGCAATGTCTTGTGTGGGGATCTATTGATTTGCTAATTGCTTTGCTTGGTCAGCGTAGTTTAAATAAGAAGCTGCGTGAAGCTAAAAATGCGTCTGAAGAGGCGCGTTCTTTAAAGCGAATTTTGCTTATAAATGCAGGTCTAGATGTTGTTTATATTTTGATTGGTGTAGGTATTTGGATTGTGTGGGGTAGAACAGGTGCATTTACTGTGGGTAATGCTGTAGGGGTTTTACTGCAAGGAAGTTTTTTGCTGGGTTTTGATTTATTTTATGCACGGCAAGTAATATCAAGCTGAATGACAAATGTCGCACTGCTTTATAATTCTGACCTTGCCGACGCAGTCGAGATAGCTTTGGGGAGTAAGCTCCGATACCTCAGTCTTATATGATTTCATCAGTTCAATATGATGAAAATAAAACGATAATCAGTTTCATTGAAAATGAATAAAAACTTAAAGTGTCTTGAAACCAAAAATCAAAAGCGCTCGAGTGTTTTAACTCGAGCGCTTTTGTTGCTATTTTTAGGTTTAGCTTAAGTACCAAGCTATGCTGCTTAGTAGCATGATGTTGAGACCTAAGAGGCTCATGTGGAGTAGGGCTTTAGAGGAGAATTGATTGTCGTTGTTGGCGTTGGGCATTGAAGTTGTCATTGCTTGGGCCTCCTTAGTTAGAAGTATTGGGGAGTTGTTCTTTTTTCCTTAACTGCAGTTTAGGGCTTGTGGGTTTATGAATCAAAAGCTTTTGTCTATAGATTCTCAAGAGTTCTATAGCTAATATCTATAGATAAAATGTTTGCGTTGGTCTGAATTTAGGCTAAGCTAAAGAATGCTTAGGGCTCAGCTGCCAAGAAAGCTTTTGAGAGGACCGTTAAAGCTCAACAGATAAACCAAAAAGCTCGAGCTTAACCTGTAGGTATGTATGAAACTCCATCAACTTAAAGCCTTTGTTGCTACGTTAGATTCAGCTAGTTTTTCAGAAGCTGCGTTGCAGCTTGGTATTGCTCAAGCTTCGGTAAGTCACGCTATTTCTGATCTTGAGAAAGAACTAGGTGTGAAACTCTTAGAGCGGGGTCGCTTTGGTGCTAAAGGCACACCTATTGGTCTGAAACTAGCTAGCCATGCGCGTGGTGCAATTAGGTTTACAGAAGCAATGGAGCAAGAAGTTCACTTAGCAAAAGGTGTTGTGCAGGGTACACTAAAAGTAACGTCTTTTCGGAGTGCCGCTAGCAGAATTTTGCCAAAAATCATTGCACAGTTACGTAAAGATCATCCTCAGTTGAGTATTCAAATTGTTGAAATTGAAAATGAGCAAACGCCGGGTAATATTCGTCGTAATATGGTCAGAGAACACCAAGTAGATGTTGCCCTTGTGAGTTACGCGCCACCCGCTGAGAAAAGCCTTATTCTATGGAAGTTAATGAACGATATTGTGAAAGCAGTTGTTCTTAAAACAGATAAGCGTGACACACTTAGTTGGGAAGAAGCACAAAAAGAATCGCTGATTTTACCTATTGGTGATGATGTGCATGACACATATACGCGTTGGCATTTAAAGAATCTTATGGGAGATATTATTCCTGCTTTTGAAGTTAAAGAAGATTCAACGGTTGTAAGCATGGTATCTGAAGGATTAGGTATAGGTCTAATGCCAAGCTTAGCTATTGGAGAGCTACCCGAAAATGTAAAAGCGGTAGATACAGATATTGCTTTAGAACGCCCCATTTATGTTGCCGTACTACCCAGCAGCCTAAAAGTTCCTGCAGTAAGAGTATTCCTAAAAGCCTTAAAAGATTATTTTCCTGAAAGTGACCTGCCAAGCTTACGCTAAAACTTCCTTAAGGCTTCTTCTACATCAAGGCAAAGTGCCACGGCAGCACGACCATCCTGAGCACTCGCTGTTGCGGCAGTACCTTCTTGAATAGCTTTTAAAAAAGCAGCCGTTTGCCTATGCAAATCATAAGCATGCCCTGTTTTTTGCTCAACTTTCAAACGTTTCGCTAAGTCATCACGATTAGCACCATTATGAAACAAAAGCTCAACCCTTGGGTTCAAATCCATATCAAAATCACCCTGCCAAGAGGCCTTAAGTGAACCCTTTTCACCCACAATATGCAAACTAATTTGATGCTCAAACCCCGCAATCGAACGCGAAATAAGCGCACTCGAGCCGTCCATATACTCGAGCCTTATATCAAGATTCTCATGTAAATAGTCTTTACCTTCACGACTTTTTGACCACGCTTCTACACTCATGGGTTCACCCTTAGTTTCTAAAAGCAGCCAGCGTGCCAAATCAAGATAATGAATGGGTTCTTCTAAAATACTACTACCCAGCTTGCTAGGGTCTTGCTTCCAAGCACTCGAGCCTTCTCGGTAGGGTCTGCGCCATAAATCTAAATGCAAATGCAAAGGCTTACCTATATGCCCTGCCTGCATGAGTTTCTTTACGTTTTCAAAGAGCGTATAAACGCGCATTTGTAGGCCGTTAGCCAGCACCTTGTTAGCTTTTTTAGCAGCTTCAATCATTCGGTCTGCATCTGCTAGAGTTGTGGCGAAGGGTTTTTCGACCAGCACATGCTTGCCTGCATTTAGGCACAAAATACTATGCTGCGCATGCAAATAGTTAGGGCTAACCACAATAACCGCTTGGGTATCTTGCTCTAAGAACAGATCTGTATCTAGCGTGGCAGTTACGCCCCACGCCTTCTCAACTCTTTCTCGACTGGCTTCACTAGCAACAAGAACGCTTGTTACGTTTGCCCCCACCTTTTGCAAAGCATCTTTATGAACTTCCGCCCAGCGCCCTGCACCAATAATGCCGACATTCATATATAAACCTCTCTCAAGTAGTAGAGCAACATAAAGAACAAACCCTATGAAAAACAAGGCTGCACTAAAAAGGTGTTTTTCTAAACCTTAACTACAAATTACCTTTTTTCCTCATACCCAAACTACTCATCTTCTAAGCCTTACTCTCCACTCTCTCGCTATTGTATCTCATAACTCAAGGCGCGCTATACTCGAGCTTATGAAACTCTTATCTGTAAATATAGCTTCAGCAAAACCAATTACCATTGCTGAGCGTAGCTTTGAAACGGGTATTTATAAAGAAGCTGTAGCTCAAGCATTCATTCATGAACTAGGCTTAGAGGGTGACACTGTTTCAGACAAAAAACACCATGGGGGCCCTGATCAAGCTGTTTACTTGTACAGTCAAGAAGATTACGACTACTGGGCTGAACAGCTAAACGAACCCCTAAAAGCAGGTACCTTCGGTGAAAACCTAACGGTATCAAGCTTTGGTACAAGTGACATAAAAATTGGTGATAGATTCATATTTCAAAACGTCATTCTAGAAGTAAGCTCACCCCGCATTCCCTGCTCAACCTTAGCAAAACGAATGAATGACATGAGTTTCGCTAAAACTTTCAGACAGGCACGCAAACCCGGCGTTTATACTCGAGTTATTCAAACAGGTCTTGTTGTAGCAGGGGAGGCTTTTGAATTTGAAGCAAGCCAAGAAGATAACCCTAGCTTAGCTGAGTACTTTGAGTTGTTCTACGAGAAAAACCCGAGCGTAAAAGAGATGAAACGGTTTTTAGCTGCGCCTATAGATATTAGGGGTAAAACGCACTATACGGAGTTGCTTGAGAAAGCGCTTTAAAACCCACAAGACTTGTTTTGCTTTCATCATAGCTGACATATTTCTAAGTGAAGTAAGATTGTCTTAGCTTGAAAGTAAATTAAGCAGGCAAAGCTATAAGTTCTAGCAGTTCCACGAGTAATATCAGAAAAAGTAAGGGGTTTGATTCTACGATTCTATATTTACAAAATTCAGTTTGACTTTTCTTATGTAAATGCTTTTTGTCTAAAAATCTAAGCTATTTAAAAATCTGCCTTAGCCTCCACGCCACGGCATGCCCATACCTTTCCAGCCAAAGCGTACGTGCCTTA
>CAYGTA010000289.1:0-6281 GCA_964352605.1 uncultured bacterium
TAGTTTTTGTTCTTAAAAACGGAAAACTAAACCTGCTCCAACAGAAGGGTAAAGTTGATCGTAAGTTGCAGTTGGTGGTGTGCTTAAGTAGTAATCTGCACCACCCTCAACAAACAAGCCAATGTTGTTAAAGACTAAGTACTCAACACCAACAAGACCGCCTACAAAAATACCTTCATTTGCATCTACTGCATTTGAGATATTCATTTGGTAGCCACCACCAGCGCCAACATAGGCTCTTAGAGGTGCATTACCAAAGCCAGCTGTCACATGCGCTGCAAGTGCTAGTGAACCTGCGTCAATAGTGCTTTGGCGACCATAGTCAACACCAACTCTAAAACCAATGGGTCCTAGAATGTCATCGTAGCCAACCGCAAAGCGACCATAGAAACGATCACTAAGTTCACTCATGGCACCTAGACGTACTGAAAAGTCACCTGCTTGAGCTTGAGCTGCTCGTACAGGCTCTGGCTCTGGTAGCTCTTCGGGTTCTTCAACCATTGGGGCTTCTGGGGTTTCAATCATTGGGGCTTCTACTACAGCACCATCTGCACCATCAAGACCGGCTGGGCCTTGTGGACCTTGAGGGCCTTGTGGACCCGCTGGGCCTGCTGGACCGGCTGGGCCTTGTGGGCCTGCTGGGCCTTGTGGGCCTGCTGCACCGTCAACACCGTTAAGGCCAGCTTCACCCTGAAGACCTTGTGGGCCTGCTGGACCCGCTGGGCCTGCTGGACCTTGTAAACTGCCGGCAGCAATTGCATCTCTAAGTGCAGCTAATTCTGCATTTAGCAAAGTAACTTGTTCACGTAAAGCAGTTACTTCTGCTTGTTCAGCTTTATTAGCTTCAACATTTGCTAAGCGTGCGCCTAAACTATCAATTTCGGCAGCAAGTTCACCAATAGCTGACCTTATGGCTGCCATATCGGCATCGGTCATAGCTTGACTTGCAGCCATATTTTGATTGAGGACATCTAACAAGCGGCTAATAACAATAGCTGCTTGGTAGCGTGTGATGGCTTCGTTACCTCTAAAAGTACCATCTGGAAAACCCGTGATGATACCAATATCTGTAATACGAGATACTGCGTCACCAGCCCAGTGTCCTTGCGGAATATCTGGGAAGGCTTCTTGGGCTGCGCCTACAGTTAAGACAACTGCGGCAAGCAACATAAGAATACTACGCTTCATATTTCTCCCTTTGAGAAGTTACGCTTCTCTACCTTCAAATTTCGAGTTTCAACTGAAAACGATTTCCAGCTAAATCCTCTCGTTGCGTAGTATTACCTATCTATTCTGTGAATTATTAACGTCTCACAGTAATGAGAGAAAGTTCACACAATAGCCTGATAAACTTAGCGGTTATCACCCTCACCCGAAATTTTGCCGCGCTCGAGTCTTGAAAATAGCTTTTCTAAGTTGGCTTGCGCGACTTCTTCTAGGCTTAGGTCTAGCTCTGTGCATATTTGCGTGAAGTACCATAAGACATCGCCTAGCTCACCTTTTAGAGCTTGACGGTCTTCTTCACTTATTATGCCTTGTTTATCTCTAAATATTTTTTTTATTTTGCCGGCAAGTTCACCAACTTCGTTACTTAGACCCATAGTTGGGTAAACGATTGGGTGGTTCATTTCTATGACATTCCAAGTTTTGCGTGACTCACGTTGGTAGGTTTCAAAAAGTTTGCTATTCATAGGTTTTAGTTTATCGTTGATTTAGAGATAAATCGCAACTTATGTCTTGCGTGTACAATCTAATCAGTTATTAATAGTTTGTGACTTAGCATTTGACTTTTACCTTATAAATTAAGGTATTATTAAACAGCTTCTCATTGTCGATCATAAGGAGATTCTTTTGAGTTCACCCAGCATCCCCCTCAAACAAAACCAAGAATTTGGTGTTGAAGGCAGCTACCGCTACAACCACTCGAGCCCTGTTCGTTGGGTGCTGTCTCATTTAAGGCGTTACCCTTTACTTATGCTCAGTTTTTTACTGGCCGCTACCCTTACTAATATTCTTTTTTCAACCATTCCGCGCCTCACGGGTTTAGCTTTTGATGAGGTTCTAAAAGAAGCACCCAGCGCTCGTCGTTTGGCCATCCTTGCAGCTTTCATTTTGGGCATCGTGATTATTCGTGGGCTTATTGACTTGGCCAATAGTTTCTCTATTGAAACGTTAGGTCAACGCCTAGAACGAGACTCGCGAGAAGAGCTGTACTTAAGTCTGCTAGGTAAAAGTCAAACCTTTCATAATCGCCAGCGTGTCGGTGACATTATGGCTCGAGCTGCTAATGATGTTCGGCAGCTTAACCCCATGATGAACCCTGGCATTGCACTCATTAGTGAATCTGCGGTAGGCATAGTGGCTCCCCTTGTTTTTATAGGGTTTTTGAAGCCTGTTTTGCTCATTTCACCCCTAGCTTTTGTCTTTGTCTTCTTTTTTGCGCTCAGGCATTACATGCGTCAGCTAAACCCTGTTTCGGGTAGTATGCGCAGGCAATTTGGCCTTATGAACGCAGGGCTTAACGAGAGTATTACAGGTATAGAAGTCATTAAGTCAAGCGCGCAAGAAGCACAAGAAAAAACAAAGTTCGTAAACAGTGCTAGCCAGTACCGCGATTACTTTATAACGCAAGGCAAAGTACAAGCCCGCTACTTACCTTTACTCCTTTTAGGCGTAGCCTTAACAGCTGCCTTTGCGCACGGTGTTTACCTACTCTCACTAGGTCAATTAAGCGTAGGTGAACTCGTTGCTTACATGGGGCTTATGGGCATTTTAAGATTTCCTGCCTTCATTTCCATTTTCACCTTTTCACTTGTGCAACTTGGCTTAGCTGGCTCTGAACGCATCTTAGAACTCATGCGTTCAGAAAGCGAACTAGATGAAAACTCGAGTGGTTATTCAGAGGTCATAAAGGGTGACCTTGTTTTTAAAGATGTTGACTTTAGTTACAGTGGTAAAAAAGACGACAAGCTTATTTTAAAGAATTTATCTTTTCATGCGGAGGCGGGTAAAACACTCGCAATTGTGGGGCAAACAGGGTCAGGTAAAAGTACCCTGACTAATTTGGTTAATCGTATTTACGATACGACAGAAGGTAGCGTTAGCATTGATGGTATTAATGTTCGTGATTGGAATTTAGAAACCCTTCGTTCTCAAATATCTATTATTGAGCAAGATGTGTTTTTGTTCTCAAGAAGCATTGCCGATAATATTGCTTTTGGTCTTAGCCATGCCACTAGAGATACTGTTGAGGCCGCGGCTAAAGCTGCTCAAGCACATGACTTTATCTTAGGTTTTGAAGATGGCTATGACACCGTTATTGGTGAGCGGGGCGTTACCCTGTCTGGCGGGCAACGCCAGCGTTTGGCTATAGCTAGAGCCCTTTTAACCAATCCTCGCATTCTTATTTTAGATGATTCTACAAGTGCTATTGATAGCGCTACTGAAGATGCCATCCAGAAGGCTATTAATAAGGTTTTAGAGGGTCGAACAACCCTCATGATTACCCATAGACTCTCGCAAATTCGCAAGGCAGATAAGATTTTGGTTATACATCAAGGTGAACTTGTTGACCAAGGTAGCCACCAAGAACTTTTAGAGCGCTGCACGCTTTATCAAAGAATTTTTGCTAAATATGATTAAGGACCTTATCTTGAGACAGTCTTCAGATATTTACTCAAACACAGTTCTACAGACCCTTCCCCACTGCTTAATCCTTGCTTTTTGCTTCTTACTTTTTGCTTCTACTAAAGGCGGCATCTAATGGGCTTTATTATGGACGGCATTGACGGTGAAGCTTACGATCGTAGTTACACTGATGGTCAGTTAGTTAGGCGAATCTTTAGTTACTTCAAACCCTTTTTGGTCATTATGATCTTTGTTGCTTTCATGATTTTTCTGGCAGCCATCATGGACGCAGCGCTACCGGTGCTCATTTCTAGAGGCATTGACGACTTAGCTGTAACAGATGATAGAAGCATCTGGCAGCAAACAGGCTGGCTTATAGCTGCCATTTTTGCAGCAGGTATTTTGTCTTGGACCTTTAATTTCTTTAGGCAGTGGTTCACCGCTAGGGCCGTTGGCAATGTAGTCTTGAATTTAAGAAAAGATGCTTTTGACGCCATTCTGGCACGTGACATGTCTTTCTACGATGAATTCTCCACAGGCAAAATAGTGAGTCGCGTAACTTCAGACTCTCAAGATTTCGCCACTGTCGTTACGCTTAGTCTTAACTTAATGAGTCAACTCTTACAAGTTGCTATTATTGTAGGCATTTTGTTTTTCATAAATGTCCGCCTTGCTTTAATCACCCTTACCATAGCGCCTTTTATTATTGCGGCAGCTTTATCGTTTAGATACATAGCTCGAGTAACCACAAGGCAAGCGCGTCGTGTGTTGGCTCAGGTGAATTCAAATGTTCAAGAATCCATTACGGGTATTTCAGTAGCTAAAACCTTTCGCCAAGAGGGTGCTATTTTTGCTGAATTTCAAGACGTTAATGATCAATCTTACAAGCTTAATTTAAGGCAAGGTTTGGTCTTTAGCGCAATCTTTCCTGTACTTGGCACTATTGCTGGTGTGGGCACAGCCCTGATTGTTTATTTTGGGGGTAGTAGCGTCATTTCGGGTCAGGTAACACCCGGTGAGTGGTTTTTGTTTGTCGAGGCCATTAATTTATTCTGGTTTCCCTTAACCAGCATTGCTTCTTTCTGGAGTCAGTTTCAACTTGGTCTTTCTGCCAGTGAGCGTGTCTTTGCCCTCATTGACGCAGATGCAAGAGTAGAACAGTTTGACAACAAAAAACCAAACACCATGGCAGGTCACATAGAGTTTCAAAACATGAATTTTCGCTACACCGAACAAGAACAAGTTCTACTTGACTTCAAGCTAAGCATTGCAGCCAGAGAAACCATTGCTTTAGTAGGTCACACAGGTGCCGGCAAATCGAGTTTAGGCAAATTAGTAGCTCGCTTCTACGAGTTTCAAGCAGGCGATTTGCTTATAGACGGTCAAAGCATAAGAAGCTTTGACTTAGGGTCTTACAGGCAGCATTTAGGTATTGTGCAACAAACACCCTTTTTGTTTAGTGGAACTGTCCGAGACAACATTCGCTACGGTAAACCCACAGCCAGTGATGAAGAAGTTATAAAGGTAGCCAAAGCCATAGGGGGTGGAGACTGGTTAGACGCCCTAGCTAACGGCCTAGATACCGATGTAGGCGAAGCAGGCAAAGGCATAAGCATGGGTCAACGCCAACTAGTAGCACTCGCTCGAGTGTTACTGAAAAGCCCAAGCATTCTTATTTTAGATGAAGCTACTGCCAGTGTAGATCCTTTAACTGAAGCACAAATACAAGAAGGACTCGAGCTTGTCTTGCGTGATCGTACAGCTATTGTTATTGCGCATCGTTTGTCTACTATTAAGACGGCTGATCGCATTATTGTGCTGGGTAAGGGTCGCATTATTGAAGAGGGCACGCATGATGCTTTGCTGACTAAAGGTGGGCATTATGCTGAGCTTTACAATACTTATTTTAGGCATCAGTCTCCTGATTATGATCCTGAGAAAGCATCGTTTACTAGCTAGTCTATCGCGTTGTTTTGATGCTAGCTTAGAAAGAGGTAAAAATGTACGGTTTGTATTCAAAACTGCTAGCTAAAGAAGGCAAGCGGAGTGAGTTTGTCAGCATTATGCAAAGGGCCGCTGCTCTTGTTGCTGAACACTCAGGTTGCTTCTTATATACCGTTAACGAAGACCTTGAAGACGATACCTGTTTATGGATTTATGAAGCTTGGGATAGCGAAGCATCTCATGATGAATCTCTAAAAGATAGTCGTGTCAGAGCACTCATTTCTGAAGCAATACCACTTATGGGCGGTCAGCCTGAAGCAAGCAAGCTAAATGTTGTTGGCGGTCACGGGCTCTAGAATCACGGGCTTTCAGAATCAAATGTAGTGCTTATCAATTGCGGTCTTTTTAGGGTGGAAAGTTGGGGTATATGAACGACAAAGACTTATTAAATGCTTTAGAAAATTTAGGTGAAGTTACTGTTCCTTATTTTGACGGGCAAAGCATTAAAATTAGTGATTGTGATTTACCAGCTGCTGAAGCGCTACCTGCACTTAAGAACTTTTTAAAACTCAGTGCTGAGCAACGGCGTAATGATGCTAGACATTTGCTGGCTTATTGCAAAATGATGCTTAACGCAGTAGGTGAAGAAATCTTGGATAGCATGGGTGGAGTTGAGCCAAGCCTTGAGCAAATTTGGAATTACATAACTA
>CAYGTA010000290.1:0-6276 GCA_964352605.1 uncultured bacterium
ATAGCATGTGACAAACCAATACGGAAGTTTATATCATTAAATACTTCACGCTTGACAGGATCTTGTGAATTTAAGTTAAGAGCAAGCATAGAGTGATTCATTTCTGCTTTATTCGTTTCAAATAAGCGGTAATTGCCTGCTTCTTGATTATCAAAAATGACTGGTTTATTGATATCTGTTGCAATATGTCTATCTTGCAAATCAATTTCACCATTTAAAATTTTAAGCAAAAAGACTTCTGCATTTTCAAAAAGTTCGAAGTCAACAGCATCAATGTAAGGTAACTGATTACCTTCGGCGTCAACTTTCCAGTAATAAGGGTTACGCTCTGCTACTACTCGCGTACTACCATCACCATAAGCATTTTTAAATACCCACGCATAAAGTACGGGTAATTCAGGATTAGCGAGCGAATCGTTACGGTCAACGCCTTTACTTCTGATTAAAGAAACCCAATCGGCTTGTCCGGCCTCATCTATTTTTGCTTGAAGTTCAGCTTCATCAACATAGTCAGCATGGAACTGCTTTAAGTAATGTGCTGGAAAGCAAGTGTGAGCACAACCAACAGAGGCTGCTCCTTGCAAGAAAATACCGTTTGGTTCTTCAAATACAAATTTCACTTCGTAATCACTTACTTTTACGACAGTTGGTGGATTACTCCCTCGATCTGGCGTAAGTTCTTCATTCAGTTGAATATCTTCATACCAGAACATAATGTCATCAGCGGTAAAGGGCACACCATCTGACCATTTCATACCTTCACGAAGTTTAAAGCTGTATTCAGTTGCATCGTCGTTAACTTCGAAAGACTCAGCAATATTAGGGACAACGCCAGTCCAGTCGCGGTTCCAATTAACTAGGTTTTCATAAGCAACTGTACGCTGAAACCAGCCAAAATCACCGCCACCGAGTAGACCTGTATTCCAAGTCCCACCGTAATCTCCAATTTCTTCAACAACCTCTAGCATTAGCGGGTTACTCGGCAAACGCTCTTCTACCGCAGGTAGATTTCCTGCAGCGACCTGCTCTGCTAACATAGGTGCTTCTTGGTATTGAGCAAATACCATTCCAAAAAGTATCGTAAGCGCTAGCATCGCAATCAAACGACTAGCGTTACGGGCCAATGAGCACATATAGTTCATGTGTACCTCCCAAAGAATAAGTTGTAGTTCAAGGTATACAATATAGGATATCGGATAAGATTTCAATATTTAGAGCCATTGAAGTGCAATTTAACTACACGCAGTCTTCCTGCACCTAAGTTCGCAATTAAAAAAGCGCAATAATTAGGCACAATCTTTTGTGAAAAACCAAGTATTAAATTACAAAATAGAGTTTGGCTCTCAAGCCTAAAACTCTCAATTCTCATTATAAAGCGACTTAAAAATATCCTATATACTAAAAGAAAAGCCAAACTTGAAAAGGATTATAAATGTCACAGCAGCCTTTTAGCAAAGCAGAAGCCTTAGCCTTATGGTCACGAATAGTTGCAGGCTGGGCGCATAGTTTAGACTCGAGTGGCGCACGAACGCTTCTAGAGGGCGTGCCGAACGCTGAAGATGAAGGCGGTTCACTTGAAGGTGTTACCCGAATGCTTTGGGGTTTAGGGGGATGGCTTTCGCAAGATAGAAGTAGCACACTCGAGTGGCGTAATGAGCGCTTTGATTTAGCTGGGCTTACGAAGCAAGCTCTTGTGGCTGGTACTGACCCTAAGTCGTTGGGGTATTGGGGGCTTAAGCCTAACCGTGGTGAGTATGATCAGCGTACGGTTGAGTCTGGTCAGGTTGCCTTTGCTACGTGGCAAAGTCGGAAACATGGTTGGGATAATATGACGCCTCAGGAGCAAACTCAAGTTGTTGCTTGGTTAGATAGGTTTGGGCGGCAGCCTAAAGCTTGGAATAATAATTGGGCGCTGTTTTGGTTACTTAATCATGCAGGCCGTAAGCACTTAGGTGCGAGTCATGACCAGCGATTAATGGACTCTGTGCTTGATTATCTTGAGGATGTTTACTGTGATAATGGTTGGTATGATGACGGTAAAAAGCGAGGGGTTAATCACTTTGATGATTACAACTATTGGGTCTTTGGTACTCATGTTTTAGCATGGGCGCAAATGGATGGGGATAGCCAACCTGAACGTAGAGATATGCTTTTAGAGCGGGTTCAAGAAAGCATGCTTCACTTTCCTTACTTTTTTGCAGCGAATGGTGCTTATACAGAGTATGGTCGTAGTCTTTCTTATAAGTTTGCTCGCTTAGCTGCGCCTTTGTGGGCGTATAAGGCCGGTGTGTGGCCGCATTCGGTTGGTATGTTACGTCGTTTGGTGGGTCGGCATATTCGTTGGTATGTCAATAGAGGCGCGCTTAGAGCAGATGGCACACTTAGGCAGTCTTTAACTGAACAAGGAAGTTTAGAAGTTCGTGAAACCTACATTGCAACAGGCTCGACTTACTGGGCAATGCTGGCATTTGGTGCACTGTGGAGCTTGCCTGATGATGACCCATTCTGGACAACAGCTGAAGAAAACTTACCTGTAGAGCAAGAAGATTTTACTAAGGTCTATCCTGAACCCGGTTGGGTAGTAGTTGGCGATAAACAAACGGGGGAGGTGCAGCGTTTTAATGCCAAAAGTCAAAAGTATACGGCTAAGTACGGCAAATTTCTTTATGCAACAGCGGCACCTTTTAATGTAGGTCAAGTAGGGGGTGAGTACAGCCCTGATAATATGCTTTGCCTTAGCAATGGTGCATCGCACGCGCATCGTTTGGGTAATCTTGAGTCAATGGTTACTGACTCTGCTTGTTTAAGAATGCGCTATGAGCAAGTTATTTTAGCTGAAACACACATTATTGATACCATCATTATTACTAGAGAAAGCTGGCATTTGCGGGCACACCGCGTAACATTAGCCAAAAACTCGAGTCAGTCTATTTCTGCAACTGAGGGCCCTTCCGCACTTGGTTATGTGGCAGGCTCGAGTCCTGTTTTAGAAAGTAGTAAAGCTCAAGGCTGGGAGTTAGCCACTGAGTTTGGTCGACCTGAGGAGGGTAATCGTCATGTTGGCATTATGCGTTTAAAAGGTTATGACGGGCAAAAACAAGCAGCTCACTGGCAAGGTCGCCATGATTTAAACAGTGTCTATGGTGATTATGTACTGCCACTGCTAACGGTATCTAAACTTGACGCCCAGCATGATCTAATTTGCATTGTGTCCGTTGGAAAACACTTCCTTGATTTTCAAAGCGTTGCAGCATCCATAGTGAGTGCAGACTGGCTAGAGGATGATAGCTTTAAACTCGAGCTTTCAAATGGCACTATCATTTCAGTTCCTAGTTTTAAAGGAGGCTTATGAACTACACAACGTTAAACCAAACAGATATTCGAATTTCCACCTTGGCTCTTGGTTGTTTTGCTTTTGCTGGTGGGCAGACATGGGGCGAGCAAGATGAACAAGACTCGCTTGCCACCCTAGAAGCAGCACTCGAGCTTGGCATTCGTTTTTTTGATACTGCTGAGGGTTACGGTGCGGGTTACTCAGAAGAGCTCCTTGGGCGCGTGTTTGAAAAACGTCGCGACCAAGTTGTTATTGCGACGAAAGCTAGCCCTAATCATTTAGCGCCTAAAGACTTAGAGGCTGCTTGTATCGCTAGTTTACGTCGTTTAAAAACAGATTATATTGACTTATATCAAATTCACTGGCCTAATCGGGAGGTGCCTTTAGCTGATACCCTAGGTGCACTCGAGCAACTCAAGTCAAAAGGCATGATTCGCGCTATTGGCGTGAGTAATTTTGGCGTGCAAGACTTTACAGATGCACTCGAGGTGACGCCTGTGGTGAGTAATCAGTTGCCTTATAATTTGCTTTTTCGGGCGATTGAGTTTGATATTTTGCCTTTAGCTGAGCAGCATAATGTGAGTATTTTGCCGTATAGCCCTATTATGCAGGGTTTACTGACGGGAAAGTTTAAATCTGCCGATGATGTGCCTGAGGGGCGCGCTAGAACCCGTCATTTTTCTGGCGGTCGCCCTCAAGCGAATCATGGTGAAGCGGGCGCAGAAGCACAAACCTTTGAAACGATTGAAAAGCTAAATGATGTGGCTGAGCGATTAGGGCAGCCTTTAACGCATGTTGCACTGGCTTGGTTGCTGCATCAAAAGAGCGTACCTGCAGTTTTGGTGGGAGCTAGAAATGTTGAGCAACTTAAAAGTAACGTGGCTGCTGCGCAGTTAAGCTTAGAGCCTGATGTTATTAAAGAACTAAGTGACCTTAGCGCACCGTTAAAGGCTAGTCTTGGTTCAAATGCAGATATGTGGAATGCTGGCAAAAACGCTCGCTACCGCTAACATCTAGATTTTAAGACGCAGCAAACACAAGTTTAGATGCGCTACAGCTCAATCATCAAGCCACTCGAGTAGCGTCTTAGCATCTCGCAAAAACGCTTCTGGACTGTCATTTTCAACAAACTCGAGCATGACTGGGTGTTGCTTTGGGCTTGTCTGTGCAATAGCTAAGTAGTGCTGCCATTCTTCTTTAGCTTCACGGAGTGGTCGGCGAATGCCGGGTTCAGGCCAATAAAACATATGGATGTTTGTTAGGTTTGCCAATACTGCTTTTAAGCCTTCAGCCCTATACGCTTGGCTTTGGTAGTGTGGTGGTTGCCAGAAAGAATAAATATTAGGATGATTACAAGCATCAAGTAAATTCAAAGTAGCTTCATTTGTGTCGGTCAGCGTATCGCGATGAAACTCAAATGAAATGCTTATGTTCTCTTGCGCAGCAATGTCTGCAATTCGTTTAGCATCTTTTACCACGTCTTCAAAATAACGCTTTGAGGCCTCACTCGAGCCTTTGGTACCTGCCCAAACCCGAATGCTTGGTGCGCCTAAAGCTTTTGCCGTAGCCAATACAGCCGCAAAGCTTAACTCTGCTTCACGTTCACCCACACGGTAGTAAGACCCATAAGCTGCAGTTTTTAACTCAGCCACCTGCATTAATTGTTTAACTTCACTAGCTTTTTGCATATCACCATGAGGCACATGAATGTCTCCACCCCACTCGATATACTTAAGCTTGGCTTTTTTAACCAGCGCTATAATTTCTTTTACAGAAAGCTTACGGAACGTAACGGAACATAATCCGGGTATGAGCTTGGCCATTTATGCCATCCTCTCTGCTTGTTCTTGGCTTATGCTCCATATTAAAGGCATATTTGCTACATAGCGCTGTAATTCTTCAAGCATGGCTTGACCAAGTCGCTCTCTTTCTTTAGCCGTTACACCAGCAATGTGCGGTGTAAGTAAAACATTAGGTAAATCGTACAGCAAAGATTCGCTTATGGGCGGTTCAACTGGGTCGGTGACATCTAAAATGGCGTATAAGTCGGGTCGGTCTTGCATAACTTCAATCAGCGCGGCTTCATCAATTACCATGCCTCTAGCCGTATTAATAAAAGTCGCGCCTTTCTTCATACTTGCAAAATGAGCTTTCTTTATCATTTTTCTGGTTACTTCAAGGGCAGGTGTATGCAACGAAACCACATCTGATTCTTTAAAGATAGCCTCTAAGGAAACCATGGTTACAGCTAAGTCCTGTGCTTCCTCTTGGCTAAGAAATGGGTCATAAGCAATAATCTTTAAGTCATGACGCTGCAAATGGGTTAAAACCGCGCGACCTATGCTACCTAGCGAAATAAGCCCAACAGTACTACCATAAGCACCTGCTAAAGGCTTTTTTTTAGGAAAACTACGAATATCCCGAAGTAATTTACTGTAGTGCCAAAAACTTTTTAAGGATAACAGAATGGTTGCTAGCGTATACTCAGCAACCGCAACTGCGTTGAGTGCGTAAGCACTCGAAACAGTAATAGATCGCTGCCAAAAAGCCTCAGTGGTAAACGCACGCAACGAACCTGCCGCATAAAAAACGGCTTTCAAGTTTGGTGCTTGTTTCAAAAAAGCTTCATCCATAAGGGGTGCTCCCCATGTAGACATAATCACTTCAACCTCCTTTAAATGAGCAGGATTTTCCTTGATAGATGCAGCCGTTTGAGGTTCTGCCACAATATCTAAAAGCTGCCTAATAGCTGTAAGATGATCGTCGTTATAAACTTCTTTTAAAGCTTCAGGGCTTGCAATAAAAAGACCTTTAGGTTTTGTCATAAGTGCAAATAGAATAACAGGTCAATCAATTTTAGAGAATCTCTAAAGCGTCTCAATACCTATCATACTAAACTGATTTAATCGTGTCATAAGACTGAGTGAGTCAGAGCGTACTCC